>NZ_JBFUGJ010000013.1:0-53427 GCF_056402975.1 Mesorhizobium sp. P3_A9
TCGTAAGGTGCGAAGGCATGGACCTGACTGAACGCACGCCGCCGACGCTGGGTTGCCAGGAAGTTCTCCCCCTTCACGTCGATGATGAACGCGGTACCGGTGTAAAAAAGTAGATTGGGAACGACGTGGCAGGCTCCTTTGCCTGATCGCGTTGGGGCAAACGTGATGAGATGCCTATCGCCGGGATAGCAGATGACAACTTCTCCGCCTTCTTCTGGATCACTGCCACCCAAAAGTAAGCCGTTCGGTTGTCCTATCGCAGTGACAGTAAGCTCTTCATCGACTATTTCGGCTGGTGTAAGGAATCGTGCGCTGCCATGTGCATCGCTGTTGGCCAGGCTGCGAACAGCGCTGCGATAGCGTCTGCTGTTTGCCACCGCGGCAACTAGGTTTGCAACCGAGCCCAGAACCTTCAGGTACGACAAGCGCTCACCAGTTTAGAAGAACCCGCGATGGTATATTCCAGCGATACCCGACGACTGCAGAATTCGCAATCCTCGGCCTTGAGCAAGAGCTAAAATTCGTGTCAATTGACAGTCGAAGAGTGATTGAGGTTGAAATTCGATCTCGCGGACAACCGAGCTGTCCATGCTAATACTGTTTCATTCTAAAGCAGGGGGAATTTCTCATGGGAGATGGACGGCCGACCGGGCGACCGCCTCGCAAAGCGTTGGGAGATCAAGTCACTTCAGCAGTGGGAATGGGCTTGATAGGTATCAGTTTAGTGGCGCGGGGCTCTGTCTACACTCCACAACTGACTGGCGAAGAGCAAAGGAAACTAGAACCCGATGCTGCCAAGGAGCTTGTTGAGCAAAGGCGAGAAAAAAAAGAGCATGCGTCAGATACTGCCTTGGATGCCGCTGGGCAATTGGCCGAAGATCGGGAGCGATCGAGAAAGCTGGGCCGCGAGGTCCGTTCGGCGGGGCGTGCCTCGGAAATTCCGCAACGGCAACCGGTTCCAGAAAACAACACGAGTCCGAGTTTACAGCCCCCCAAAACAGATCGTACCATCAAGCGCCAAAAAGATCGGCCGCGCGGCCGTTGACGGTAATATAATTTCGTAGATCTATGGCGTCTTACTCAGTTCTTCTTCAGCGYCCCATTCAGCACCGCGCCGAACACTCCCAGCAACATCTGCTGGGCCTGCTGATCCGATGCACGCTGTTGTTCCATCTGAAAAGCCTCCTGCTTTGCATCCTCCAGTGCCAATACAGCACCCTGATGACCCAGTGAGGCTGCGCGTGTATAAAGTTGGATCTTCTCGCCGACCGGGTCAGCCGGACGATAGATCCCCTTGTCAATCATCTCAGCGAGACTCACCATCGAATCCGGATCGCCGAGCTGGGCTCCAATCCGGAACTGCTTAACGGCGGCTGCCTTGTTCCGTGCCACAATCATATAGAGCCAGCCTAAATTGTCGAAGGCCGCAGGATAGTTTTGCGCGGCAACCCTCTTCTGCATCCCGAAGGCCTTGGGCTTGTCAACCGCTTGTGTTGCCCGCGCTAGTTGGTACTGGTACCGCAATTCATTAGGGAAAGCCGATGTGGCCCGATTACAGGCCGCTATCGCTGCCTGGACCTGGTTCTTCAGGGCGTCAAAGGAAGCTCCGTCGCCTGTTCGCCGCGGATCGTTAGGATTTCCCGCCAAAAGATCACATTGCTCCGCAGCTTGTCGATTGTCTTCCTGTTGCTGCTGTTCCTTCTGTCTAAGTACGTCTTCTTGTTCATCTTGTGCCTTGCGGGCCAGCTCCAACTCTTGCGCCTTTCGCTGCTCCTCGGCGATGCGCTGCTGGTCGGCAAGGCGCTGCTGGTCGGCAAGGCGCTGCTGGTCGGCAAGACGCTGCTGGTCGGCAAGWCGCTGCTGGTCGGCAAGGCGCTGCTGGTCGGCAAGGCGCTGCTGGTCGGCAAGGCGCTGCTGGTCGGCAAGACGCTGCTGCTCGGCAAGACGCTGCTGCTCGGCAAGGCGCTGCTGGTCGGCAAGACGCTGTTGGTCGACAAGACGCTGCTGCTCAGCAATGCGCTGCTGGTCGGCAACAGGTGGCTGATCGGCAACGGGTGGGTGCTTAGCAGCTAGCTGCTGCTCAGCAATGCGCTGCTGGTCGGCAGCGGGCGGCTGATCGGCAACGGGCGGATGCTTGGCAACGAGCTGCTGTTCAGCAACGGGCGGGTGCTCGGCAATAGGAGGCTGTTCGGCAATGCGCGGCTGCTGAGCTGCCGGCTGCGTTTCCTTTTCACGCCGCAGGTTCTGCGCCTCGGCGACAGTCGCCAATGGTGCCGATTGAGCTGTCGCCGTCTGAGAGTCGATTGATGGAGCGCTTGCTTGCTTTGCTGGCGATGGTTCCGGTGTCGCATCTTGTGCAGCCACAACCTCTTGCGACGCCCCGCTTTTGTCCCCGTTGCCCGAGGCCAACCGGCTGGCGTTAAGATTAATGGCAACAACAATCAGGCAACACGCAACCGCAGCGACCGCAATCGTGGTGATCAGCAGCTTTCGAGGTTTGGGCGCAGTGGATGTGGGACCTTTGGCCGATGGTGCGTTCAGGCTGCCATTGCCCGCCTGAGTATTGGCAATACTTTGGACGCTCGCATCAGCGCGGTTCATTTCTGCGAGAAGCATGCTCAAGGGATCCGCGTTCGCTTTCGTTGGCGACGCGGCTGGAGCAGAGTAAACAAATGGAAACTTGAAAGAGGACTCTCCATCCAGTCCCAAAAGCATGCGTTCTTGATCCTCTACATCCCACACCAGAGCGCGGGAAAAGGACACGCAGTTATCATTTTTGATGTGAAGCATTGACGGAGGGAACCAGAACTCCTCATCCTGCCAGCCTTCCCAGTTTCTATACTTGCCATTAGCCTCGCACCGGATAAAAAATCTCACGCGGCCTGGCGGAGCATTTTCGACCGACACCGTATATTCTGAATACAGTGGCGCCGATTCTTCCGGACGCGGATCAGTGTTATCCATTTCGGCTCTTTCCAGGCTGGCGCCGATTGTCAATGCGTCGTGCAATTAAATTGATAATTCGGATGGCAGCGAGACAACTAGCAGAAACTATAATTCGCAACAATATGCGGAAGCAAGAGGTCACCGATGCCGTGTTTCTTTTTGCAGGCTGTTTGCCAAAACCATATTCACACTGGATCTGGATCGATGTGAAGTACGATCTTGAATTGGTTGAACGGTAAACGTTCACTACGGGGTTTGACATCAGTATGAAGATTTAGAGTTTGAACCGATTCGGGCCAGGCTTCACTGCATGGCGCAAGCGACAGTCGTTCACGTCGCGCCGCCCGTAAGAGTCAATTCCGGATCATACCAGGTTCCGCAGCTAGTCCTCGTGGCGCTTCTGCGCGATCAGGCCCAGACGCTCGCGGTCGGTGCTCTCGTGTTCGTCGCGGTTGCGCACGTCCTTGTAGGCGCTCGACCATGTCGGTGCGCACGCTTGCCGCGGCAATGAGGCCGACTTTCTTGCCCGGCGCTCGCTGGGTGGTGAAATCGCCAAGAAAGTCCGCCTTTTTGCCGGGTTTCCTTAGCCTGACCATGCCTCAACAAGCTTGTGGCAGGCTTGCCGGTTCGCATTTGGGTGGGGCGCGGGAAACTTGCCTCCACACCGATCCGTACCTCACGCAACAGATCGCGATGATCGTGCAGGGCTACGATGTGACGTTTGCAAGCTTGTTTTTCGGTGCAGCCATTTGTCTGTCGCTTGTGATGGCGATCGCGTGGGCGATTGCCATTCGAAGCGGCAAGTCCGGCTGGGTGGATGCGATCTGGTCGTTTGCGGTGGGCGCCGCCGGCATCGCCATGGCGTTGGTTCCATTGTCCGGCTGGCAGCAATCGATGACAAGGCCTGTCATCGTCGCCCTGCTCGCGGCGATTTGGTCGGTCAGGCTTGGCTGGCATATCGTCGCCAGGACCCTGCACGGTGGCGACGATCCGCGTTACGCGCAATTGCGCAGCGAATGGGGTAAGGATTTTCCACGCCGGCTTTTTCTGTTTCTGCAGGTGCAGGCCGGCGCTGCCTTGCTGCTTGTGCTGTCCATCTTCGCCGCAGCCCGCAATCCGGCGCCGCATCTGCAAATCGGCGACTGGCTGGGCATCGCGATCCTGGCGATTGCCATTCTTGGCGAGGGCCTGGCCGACCGCCAGCTTGCGCTGTTTCGCAAAGATCCTGCTAACAGCGGAAAAGTCTGTGACGTCGGGCTTTGGGGGCTCTCACGCCATCCCAACTATTTCTTCGAGTGGTTCGGTTGGCTGGCCTATGTCGCGATCGCGTTGGACCTCACCGGTGCCTACCCATGGGGCTGGGTCGCCATCTCGGGCCCGATCTTCATGTACTGGCTCCTGGTCCATGTGTCCGGCATCCCGCCGCTTGAAGCGCACATGCTGAAATCGCGTGGCGAAGCGTTCCGAACCTACCAGGCGCGCGTCAATGCGTTCTGGCCGGGGCCGCCCCGCAATATCCCTCCACAGACATCGAAAGGCCAGGCATCGTGAGCCTCATCGCATCCGCCATACGCACCGTCGAACGCAGCCCGTTTCCCGATCCCGTGACCCGGACGGGGATCGACTTCCTGGTCGGACGCACGCGCCGAAATCTACTCGAAAACCCCGGTATGCATGAGCAGGCCTTCGTTCACGCGATGGCCGATCATCCGATAGCCGAGCACACGCAAGCCGCCAACGAACAGCACTACGAATTGCCGCCGGCTTTCTTTGGGCTGGTGCTCGGGCCGCGGCGCAAATACTCCTCCTGTCTTTACCGGCGCGGTGATGAAAGCCTGGCGCAGGCCGAGCTGCTCGCGCTGGAGGAAACCGTTGCTCACGCCGATCTCGCCAATGGCCAGGACATCCTCGAACTCGGCTGCGGCTGGGGTTCGCTGACGCTGTTCATGGCGGAGCGTTTTCCCGCCGCCAGGATTACCGCGGTCTCCAACTCGGCACCTCAGAGGGCGTATATCGAAGCGCAGGCTCGGGAGAGGGGCTTCGCCAACATCCGCGTCATCACTGCCGACATGAACAGTTTTCATCCGAACGGCATGTTCGACCGGATCGTCTCGGTCGAGATGTTCGAGCATATGTCGAACTGGCAAAAGTTGCTCGAACGCGTGCACTCCTGGCTGACGCGGGAGGGGCGGCTTTTCATCCATGTCTTCACCCACAAGAGCCGGTCTTATCGATTCGACCATCGCGACAAATCCGACTGGATTGCCCAGCACTTCTTCACCGGCGGCATCATGCCGAGCCACGATCTGATCCGGCATTTCCCGGCCCTGTTCGACGTCGAGCAGGAATGGCGATGGAATGGCCGCAATTACCAGCGCACCGCAAACCAGTGGCTCGTCAACATGGACGCCAACCTGCCCGAGATCGACCGCATTCTCGCCGAGGTCTACGGCAAGGAGGCCTTGATCTGGCGCCGGCGCTGGCGTCTGTTTTTTCTCGCCACCGCCGGGCTGTTCGGACACAAGAATGGCGAGGAATGGGGCGTCAGCCACTATCGCCTGCGCGCGGCCGCATGAGATTGGAAACGCCGGTTCGATCGGGAATGTTGAGGACGTTCTGGAACGCGGCGAAGGCTTACTTCGCGCATGACGACCCTCTCGTGAGCACCGCCAATCTGGTCGCTCTTGTCGTGCTGTGGAACCAGCCGTTCTATCCGCTCTATGTCTACTGGTGCGTCGGCCCCGACATCGCGCCAACCTTCTACACATTCCTTTCGACGCCATTCTTCCTGGCGGTTCCGGCAGTCGCCCGCGTCAACAGCCGCGCCGGGCGGGCGTTGCTGACGCTCGCCGGTATCGGCAACACGGTGCTCAGCGCTGAGGTATTCGGCGTCGCCTCCGGCGTGGAGATCTTCCTGCTGCCCTGCGTGCTGCTCGGCTTCGTGCTGTTCCGACCCGGCGAACGCATCATCGCGATCGCAATAGCGGTCGTCGGCATGCTGGCCTTCACGGTCCTGCACGGACGCTACGGCGCCCCAATCCACCTCTACTCGGCCGAGGAATATGCGGGCTTTTTGAAGATGAACGCACTGAGCGCCGGCACGCTTACCGCCTTCATCGGTCTTCTCGTGATGAACCTGATCAGTTCCCCGGCCAAGCGCTAACGGCTGCTACGCAGGTCGCGACAAAGCGCTGGAGACGAGAAAACCTGCCGTCGCCGCGATCGCGGTGAGCACGGTTCCCCAGCAGATATCAGCTATGGTGACTGCGACCGGCCAGTTCTTCAGCGTCGCCTGATTGGTCAGATCGTAGGTGGCGTAGGCGCAGAAGCCGAACACTGCACCGTTCACCGTCGCGGTCGTCCATGATCCACTCTGCAAAGCAGGCTGCACCGCGAAGTAGACGGCACCGGCGATGTAGATGACGTAGAAAAGCGCTGCCGCCTTGATGTTGAAATCATCGAGCAGGATCGGCCCCAGCAGCGGCTTGTAAAGCCGGCTGCTCATCACCGTCAGCCAGACGGCGTCGATGCACAGGAACACGACTGCCGTCGTCAGATAGGCGATGCCGTAGGTCTTGATCATGTCCGCTCCAAAAATCGCGTTGGCCGTCGTTCAGGAACGGTTTTGCCCGGCGATAGTTTCGACCGACCGAAACTCACGCTTCCTGTCGCCCGTAGCTTCATAAAACGAGATGACAGGGTGAATGATGAACCGACTGGCAGCGGCGGCAGGCCTGGTAATTTTTGTCTCGTTCTGCGGATCGGCGTTTGCGGCATCGGCACCTGACCCGAGCGGCACGTGGAACCGCGGCGATGGAAACGCAAAAGTCCGGATCGCCCCATGCGGTTCGAACATCTGCGCCACCAATGTCTGGATCAAGGACACCAGCGGCGGTGAAGCCGTCGGCGACAAGCTTGTCATGACGCTGCAGCCGAAGTCGGCCGACACGCTCGCCGGCAAGGCCTTCGATGCGAAGCGCGCGCTGACTTATGCGATCCAGCTCAAGGTGGCGGGGCAGAAACTGGTCACGCGCGGCTGCCTTGTCGGCGGCCTGGTTTGCAAGTCGGTCAACTGGTCCCGCGCCCGCTGACGATGCGAGCAACCGGGCAGATCTGACCCCTCTTCACCTCGCGACGAAATACCCCGACTGCACAGTGAAACTCACGCCGGATCCTCCCGTATCTACAAAGGTTCCCGGGTGCCGCCCGCACCTTACAGACTTGATTTCCAACAAGGATTTTCGATGAACATTGTGCCCATTCACCGTGGTGGCTCCAACGGCCGGAAGAAAATCGCCATCATCGGCTCGGGCATTTCCGGCGCTGCCGCCGCGTGGGCTTTGCACCCGAGTGCCGACGTAATTCTTTATGAGGCTTCGCATCGCGCGGGCGGCCATACCGCCACGGTCGACATCGATTATGACGGGACACCGATTTCGGTCGACACGGGCTTCATCGTCTACAACGAGCTGGCCTACCCGGATCTCACCGCGATGTTTTCGCATCTCGGTGTGGCCACGCATGAGAGCGACATGGGCTTTTCGCTTTCGCTGGATGGCGGCAAGCTCGAATGGTGCGGCTCGACGCTGCGCACCATCTTCGCCCAGAAGCGCAATGTCTTTTCACCCGGCTTCCTCTGGATGCTGCGCGAAATCCTGCGCTTCAACAAGGCATGCATCGCCGAGCGCGACAGCGGCACGCTGGGCAATGTTTCCATCGGAGACTATCTGCGCACCCGTGGTTTCTCCGCGGGCTTTCGCGACAATTATCTGATCCCGATGGCGGCGGCGATCTGGTCGACGCCGCGCGCCAAAATGCTGGACTATCCGGCTGCAAGCTTCATCAGCTTCTTCGAGAACCATCGGCTGATCGACAATGATACGCGGCCGATGTGGCGCACGGTGAGTGGCGGTTCGCGCAACTATCTGCAAAAGCTGCTGGCGCCGCTCGGGTCGGTGCTGCGCCTGTCGTCACCGGTCAAGACAATGGTGCGCGATGCGTTCGGCATTACCGTGTGGGCCGGTGATGACGCGCCGGAGCGCTTCGACAATGTGATCATCGCCGGCCACAGCGACCAGGCACTGGCCATGCTCGGCGACGCCTCGAGCGTCGAGGAATCGATCCTGTCAGCCATATCGTACCACCCCAACCGGGTCGTCCTGCACCGGGACCCGCGCCTGATGCCGAAGCGGCGGGCCGCCTGGGCGGCGTGGAACTATCTGCGCTGCTCCTGCGACCGCAACGAACCGGAAGTGTCGGTCACCTACTGGATGAACCGCCTGCAGGGGATCGACGCGGCAAAGCCGCTCTTCGTTTCACTCAATCCGGTCGTCGAGCCGCGCCCGGAACTGGTCTTCGGCGAATGGATGTTCGACCATCCGCAGTACGATGCGCGCGCCCTGTCCGCGCAAGCTCGTCTCGACGACATACAGGGCGTGCGCGGCACCTATTTCGCGGGTGCGTGGACCGGACACGGCTTTCATGAGGATGGCTTGCGCTCGGGCCTCAACGCGGCGATTGCGCTCGGCGCTGAAGTGCCATGGCGGCGCGGCGAGGGCGCTTTGCCCGGAGTTCTCCTGGCGGCAGAATAGAAAGCATTTCCCGGACATGGAGCAACGCGTCACCACCCTGGAGCAAAATGGTCCGCCGCCGCTGGCGGCGGGCGTGCTGTATCCGGGTGAGGTCATGCATGCGCGGCTGAAGCCGTTCGGCCACCGCTTCGTCTATCGCGTGTTCTCGTTGCTGGTCGATATAGACAGGCTTGCCGAGCTTGGCCGCATGACATGGCTGTTGCAGGTCAACCGGCCCGGCCTGGCCTCTTTCCATGAGAGCGATCACGTCGGCACCCAAGGCGAAACGCTGCGGGCTTTCGTCGACAGGCTGCTCGTCGATGCCGGCCTTGGCGAACCGGCGGCGCGCGTGCTGCTGCTCGCCTATCCCCGCATCTTCGGCTACGTCTTCAATCCGATCTCTGTGTATTTCTGCTACGACGAGGCCGGTGCGCTGATCGCGTTGATCTATGCGGTGCGCAACACGTTCGGTGGCCGGCATATCTACGTGTCGCCGATCCGGCCGGGCGAACTCGGCCCTGCAGGGGTGCGCCAGACGCAAGCTAAGCTCTTCCATGTCTCGCCCTTCGTCGGTATGGACGCACGCTACTATTTTCGCATTCTGCCGCCGGGCAAGACGGTCAGGCTGCGCATCCACGAGACGGAAAATGGCGAACCGCTGCTGGCGGCGACCTTTGCCGGCGCCGCGCGCCCGCTCGCCACGCCGGACCTTGGCGCGTGCCTGGTCAAATTTCCCTTCGTCACGTTGAAGATCATCGCTGGCATTCACTGGGAAGCGCTAAAGCTTTGGCTGAAAGGCGCGCGCTTTCATCC
This sequence comes from Mesorhizobium sp. P3_A9, assembly GCF_056402975.1. NCBI lineage: Bacteria > Pseudomonadati > Pseudomonadota > Alphaproteobacteria > Hyphomicrobiales > Phyllobacteriaceae > Mesorhizobium > Mesorhizobium sp. P3_A9. The sequence continues at coordinate 9,330 of NZ_JBFUGJ010000013.1, forward strand.
GACCCCGAAGGCTGCAGTCCGTACCCAATACGGCTTGACCCACGAGACGGAGCCGAGCGCTGTTCGCAAGTAAGCCCGGGTGCCAGAGTCCCGCCGCTACTCCTCGTGCCGCTTCTGCGCGATCAGGTCCAGCCGTTCGCGGTCGGCGCTCTCGCGCTCGTCGCGGTTGCGTATGTCCTTGTAGGCGCGCTCGACCATGTTGGTGCGCGCGCTTGCTGCGGCAATGAGGCCGACTTCCTGCCTGGCGCTTTCCAGGCTCGTCTCCTGGCGCACGACCGCCTGGGCGATGCGGCGGTGGTAGAGATCGGGGAACAGGCTGGACAGCGAATTGTCCTGGTCGAAATGGCCGATCAACTCCCTGGCCTCGGCTTCCGCCGCGTTTGCCGCGGCGAGGAAAGTGGCGTGGCGCGTCTCGTGCAGCGCCTTCAGTTGTTCCTGCACCTTGACCAGTTTCTTCAGGCGATCCTTGCGCGTGCTCATCGCTACCTCGCCAAAGTCAGGTCGACGAAGCCGTCGACGAACAGCGACAGCATGGTGCCGATGGCGAAATAGAAGATGATCATGCCGCCGGCGATGACGAAGGGCTGGGAGATGAAATAGATCGGGATCTGTGGGGTCAGCTTGTTGACGAAGCCGATCGTCAGATTGACCAGAATAGCATAGGCGACAAACGGGCTGCCGAGGCGGATGACCAGAAAGAACGTGTCCGACACGGTGTCGGTGATGTCGACGAGGGCTGCCTGCGGGTTGAAGAAGATGTTGACCGGCGCGACGGTGTAGGACGCCACCAAAGCGCGGACGATCTCGTGGTCGAAATCGAAGACGAACAGCATCAACAGCGCCGAGAACGAGATGATGGCGGCAAGGGCGGCCTGCGGTTCCGGCTCCTCGATCGCCGGTCCGCCCGAGCCGCCATAGCCGATCAGCATAGCGATGGCCGAGCCCATGAAGCGCAGGGCTTCCATGTAAAGCCTGGTCATGGCGCCGATCAGCCCGCCGACCAGAAGTTCCGAGATGATCATCGGCACCAGGATCTGCGGGCGCGGATCGACGAAGGGAATGATGCGGTCCCACAGGAAGGCGAGCAGGCCGCCGGTGGCGGCGACCGCCACGAACAGCCTGACCTGCACCGGCACGCGGGCGCTGGACAGGCCCGGCATCAGCATGAAACAGGCGCCGATGCGGCAGAAGGCGAGGAACGCCGCGATGACGACGCTCTGCGAGAGAACGCTCACGATATGGTCCCGAGCACCCTGATCTCGACGCCCTTGGCGATTTCGACATGGGAGAGCACCGGCAGCGTGGTGAACAGGCGCTCGATGATCATGCGCACATAGGGGCGGGCGTCAGGTGCGGTGACGAGGACGAAACGCTCGCCGGCCTCGAGGAATTTCTTGATCGCCTTGGTGGCGTCCTGGCCGAATTCCTCGAGCTGGCGCGGATCGATGTCGAACTCGCGCACCTCGCCCTTGGCGTCGCGCTTGAGGCTCTGGTGGAAGGCGAGGTCCCAGCGGTTGCCGAGACGCAGCACCTTGAGCACGCCGCCCTCCGAGAGGTCGCCGCAGATCTGCTGAGCCATGCGGATGCGGACATGCTCGACGATCTGCTCGGTGCGGCGCACATGCGGCGCGATCTCGGCGATGGCCTCGATGATCAGGTGCAGATTGCGGATCGAGACGCGCTCGGCGAGCAGCAACTTCAGCACCGCCTGCAGGCCGGGATAGGAGATGTGCGTGGTGCATATCTCGTCGGCGAGCTTGCGGTATTCCTGGTCCTGGCGTTCGAGCAGCGCCTTCATGTCCTTGTAGGACAGGAGCTGCGGCAGGTTGTTGCGGATAACCTCGGAGAGATGGGTGAGCAGCACCGACATGTTGTCGGCAAAGGTGTAGTTCTCGCGCTTCAGATCCTCGGCGAAGGTTTCCATGACGGAATAGGCGCGCATGCCGAAGGCCGGCTCGCGGATCTCTTCACCCGGAATKTCGGGCASCTCRCGGKTGCCGAGCAGCACCATGATCTCGCCGACGCGCATCGRRTATTCGGCGACCACSGTGCCATGCACCTTGATCTGGTAGCTTTTCGGCGGGATAGCGAAATCGTCGGCAACGCGCACTTCCGGCACGACGAAGCCGTACTGCTGGGCGAATTTCTTGCGCATCTTGCCCATGCGGAACACCAGTTCCTGATGCGACACCAAGAGGCGGGTCGAAAGCTGCTTGCCGATCAGGAGTTCGATCTCGGCGGTGGCGAGCGAGGCCTTGACCGAGTTCTTCTCTTCCTCGGCCTTCGACACCTTCTCCTGCGTCTTCACCGCTTCGGCCGCGGCGAGGACGCGGTTGGCGCGCAGCGGAATGATGTAGCCGAGTGCGGCCATGCCACCGGCCAGTGCAAAGAACGGGAACAGCGGCAGGCCGGGCATCAGGCCGAGCAGCATCAGCAGCGCCGCCGCCACATAGAGTGCGCGCGGATGGGCGCCGAGCTGGCCGAACACGGCCTGGTTGGTCGAGCCGCGCGTGCCGCCCTTGGAGACCAGCAGGCCGGCGGCGAGCGAGACGATCAGCGCCGGGATCTGGGTGACCAGGCCGTCGCCGACAGACAGCTTGATGAACACGTCGGCGGCCTCGCCCATGCCCATGCCGTGCCTGATGTAGCCTATGGCGATGCCGCCGACGATGTTGATGGCGGTGATGATGAGGCCGGCGATGGCGTCGCCGCGCACGAATTTCGAGGCGCCGTCCATCGAGCCGAAGAAGGAGCTCTCTTCTTCCAGCTCGCGGYGGCGCAGCTGCGCGGTCTTGTCGTCGATCATGCCGGCGGAGAGATCGGCGTCGATCGACATCTGCTTGCCGGGAATGGCGTCGAGGGTGAAGCGGGCGCCGACTTCGGCGATACGCGTGGCRCCCTTGGTGATGACGATGAAGTTCACCACGATCAGGATCATGAAGACGATGAGGCCGATGACGAAGTCGCTGGCCATTACCAGCTTGGAGAAGCCGGCGATGACGTAGCCGGCGGCGTGCGTGCCCTCATTGCCATGCGACAGGATCATGCGCGTGGTGGCGATGTTGAGGGATAGCCGCAGCATGGTGGCGATGAGCAGCACGGTCGGGAACGAGGAGAAATCGAGCGGCCGCTGAATCCACAGCGCCACCATCAGGATCAGCACTGACAGCGCGATCGAGAAGGCGAGGCCGATGTCGATGAGGAAGGCTGGGATCGGCAGRAACAGCACGGCCAGGATGATGACGATGCCGAGCGCGAAGAAGACATCGCGGCCGTTCTTGGCCACCGCGCCGGGCTGGATGCTTTCGCTGATCGCCATTCTCTTCCTCGAACCCATAGGCTGCCGCGCATAGGACAGCCCGGCGAGGGTAGCTGGCCAAGCTTGCGCGAGGGTGGGAAAGTGGCTGGACTTGATGTCGCGAAGGAAGAGAAACCCATGCTCCTGATCATTGGCACGATCCGCTTGCCCGCCGGAAAGTTGGAGGAAGCAAGGCCTGACATGGAGCGCATGATCTCGGGCAGCCGTGCCGAGGATGGCTGCCTCGAATATTCCTATGCGCAGGATGTCTTCGACGCGGGGCTGATCAGAGTCACCGAGGTGTGGCGCGACAGGGCGGCGCTCGATGCGCATTTCCGCTCGCCGCATATCGCCGCGTGGCGTTCAAGCTGGCCGGCGCTTGGCATTGGCGAGCGCAATCTCGTGCTCTACGAGGCCGGTGAGCCGATGCCGACCTGATCGGCCGCTGCCCGGCTGGTCGGAAACCGGCAAACAATCAGGACTCGGCTGTGGTGGCGACGCCGACCAGCCAGCGCCTGACAGTGCGTTCTTCGGCAGCCGATAGGCCTTCCGTCAGTTCGCTCTCGATTGCCTGCACGCGCTCGCGGCAGGCGCGCAGCAGTGCCTGACCACTGTCGCTGAGATCGAGATGCTGGATGCGGCCATGAACGGCATGCGGCTTGCGCACCAGCGAACCGGCCCGTTCGAGATTGGCGACGATGACGCTGAGCGTTTGCGGGGTAAGCAGCGCCAGCCGGGCAAGATCGGCGTTGGAAAGGCCGGGATAGGCGGCAAGCATGGTCAGCGTGACAAATTGCGGCTGCGTCACGCCGAGATCGCCCAGCGCCCTGTCCATTCTGAGCCGATGCGCGCCGGCGGCTTGCCGCAGGAGATAGCCGAGATACCCTTCCTCGCCGCGCTTGCCTTCGCCGGGAGCCGGAACCGAGGGACGCTGATTGGGCTTGCGCATGATATCAGAGCTCTTATATGTTGTTCGTGTACTGATACTACGACGATGTGGAGTTCCTGACGATGGGTCATCGAATTTTTCTTGCCGGCGCCTCGGGCGCCATCGGCCAGCGGCTGATCCCGCAGCTTCTGGCCGCAGGTCATCAGGTGACGGGCACCACGCGCAATGCGGACAAGGCCGCGACATTGCGCATCCTCGGCGTTGAGCCCGCGGTCGTGGATGTCTTCGATGCCGAGGCGCTATCGCGCGTGATGCTTGCCGCTAAGCCTGACATCGTCGTCCATCAGCTGACCGATCTGCCGCCAGGCCTCGACCCGAGCCGGATGGGCGAAGCGGTCGTTCGCAATGCCCGTATCCGCGATGAAGGCACGCGCAATCTGGTCGCGGCCGCCGTCGCGTCCGGTGTCCGGCGTATGGTGGCGCAAAGCATCGCCTGGGCCTATGCGCCAGGCCCGGAGCCGCATGGCGAAGGCGATCCGCTGGATGGCGGGGCGAGCGGCAATCGCGGCATCAGCGTCGGCGGTGTCATCGCTTTGGAAAAGGCCGTTCTCAACGCGCCATTCGCGGGTGTCGTCCTGCGATACGGCCAGCTCTATGGGCCGGGAACGGGAACCGATGCGGCTGCCGGCGCATCGCCGTTGCATGTCGACGCCGCCGCTTATGCCGCGCTGCTCGCACTCGAAAAGGGTGCCCCCGGCGTCTTCAACGTGGCGGAGCCCAACCAGGCCGCCTCGACACAAAAGGCCGTCGAGGAACTGGGTTGGCATGCCGATTTCCGGCTGTCCGCCTGAGGCAATCTGTTCGGAGATATCGTCATGAACGGCAATCAAGCTCGTTTGCGAACCGGCCAATCTCTTATCGCTATCAGTGCGATCGCGGTTCTGTTCGCGCTGGCGGCAAAATGGATCGGACCGGGTTTCATTGGCACCGTGCCTGATGGCATGGAAACGCACATGCAGACGGCAAACACCGATGCGGACGGTGCCGCCGGAGCACGGCCGAAGACGGTCGTCACGCCGATCTCCTGCGAAAAGCTGCCCAACGTGCCGGGCAAATCGATCACCACGGCGATCGTGGCATTTCCGCCCAACGGTTTTACGCCTCGCCACCGGCATCCGGGCTCGGTCAGTGCCTTTGTCCTCAAGGGCACGCTGCGCTCGCAGCTCGAAGGCAGCCCGGCCGCTGTCTATACCGAGGGACAGACCTGGTTCGAGCCGCCCGGCGCGGTCCATCTCTTCGCCGAGAATGCCAGCACCACCGAGCCCGCCGAACTCCTGGCGACGTTCATCGCCGACGACGATTGCGGGGCGTTGACGATACCGGATTGACGGTTGGCCTATCGCTCAAGCTGACCGGCAGATCGCATCGGCCATTGCAATCTTCTCGTTGATGGGACCCAGAGAAGGTCGGTCAACCTCTCTGGTCGCCAGAAAGGCGGCCTTTACTATGGATTATCCGCTGTATGATAGCAGCCAATGCGAGAGTAGCAGAACCGATGCCAGTACGGAGGATACGCTCTTGCCGGTCTATACAATCAATGGCGCATCGCGACCGACGAAAGTTGTCGATGTTGGAGGGGATTTCAAAAGAGTCTTTCCAAGAGGCGTGGACTTCAGCAAATTTCGTGATTTTTCCACGCTGGAGGATGGGACGCATGTTCGGAAGAACGAGTTTCAGCAAGGCCTCCCCGTCGAGACGGACTTTCTGCCCAAACAGCTGAAATGGGGACATGGCGAGCTGAAAAAAGGGCTTCCGGATCTCCTGAAGCACCACAGCATTTTCATCGCCAGCGAAAATCTTCGTCGTGTCGTCGACGAATACGAACCGGGCGTACACCAATTTTCCCAGGTTGAGATCGTCTGGAAGGATGGCGGGTCATCGATCCCTTACTACTGGTTTTATCCCTGCAACCGCATCGACAGCATAAACGACGCCTTGTCGACGTTTGATTTCAATGAGTATGGGGCGCGCCCCAAGCGGTGGCTCTATCGTCCTGGCGGAAAATTGGTCTACGATCTGCAAAAGATCGGTGGCACGCATCTGTGGCTGGACCGCGGCTATTTCAGCACCGACGGAATAATGATTTCCGAAGCCCTGAAGAACGCCTTCGAGGCAAATGGGCTTACAGGCATTCTCTATTTCGAACATGAAGCCGTCTAGCGTCCAACGTGGGATGACGCGGATTGGAGGCTAGTGTCGAATTGCCATAGGATATGGCCCGCCGGCTTGTGCGCGGTGCTCATCACATCGTTCCCGCTGCTCTTCGGGAGAAGGCCTAGCAGGCGTTGACCTGTCTGCAGGACCARCCTCCGCCATCGGTATCGTGGCAATCTTCATAGCTGCCGTAACACRTGTTYGTTGARTTRCGRTACCAGGGATAACCGCCAGGACAGCAAACGTCCTGCTGCGCAAGCTGAAGAAATCCTTCTGTCGGCCGGCTCTGTTGTTCCGCATTGCCACCGAGCAAAAGAGACGTCGAGTATGAAACATCCTGCTTAACCGGCATATCTATGCTTGAGCTGCTCATTGCAGACGAGCTCAAAAAAATCGTGCAAGCAGCTAACGAAAAAAACCCCCGCGCACTCATGTTCTCCTCCTTGAGGGAAATGAAGACGGGCTAAAATACCACTTTTCAGGCGTTGCGTCGATTTCGTGAGCGAACTCGGGGATTGACCAAAAGAAGCCTCCAAGCCGTTCGAAAACGATCCTCACATTCGGTCGGCGGTATCGTGGTTGCCATGCGGTATCCCCAGGCGTATCAGCCTTGCAAATCCCTTTTGATATCGGCGAGCCGCTCCGGTGCTTTCCRGAAACCAACCACAAGTCTACGCCCGCCGGCTGCGYGCGGTGCTGCTGAGATCAATTCCTCTGCTCGAGGCGCGCGGCATCGCCGTGGTCATCCTGGCGGGCGTCGTCGGGGTCATGGCGGGCATACTGGTCACGGCGATGAGCCAGATCGTGCAGGACCTGCATGGGCTCTTGTTCGGCGTTCAGCCCGGCGGCCGGCTTTCCGGCATGTTCTCGCTCGCCAGTCCGGTGCAGGCGCTGATACCGGCGATCGGCGGCGCTTTGCTTGGGCTGAGCGTGATCTGGCTGCGGTTGCGTAAATTCCGCACTCCCGTCGATCCGATCGAGGCCAACGCGCTCTATGGCGGGCGCATGTCGCTGACCGACACCTTCATCATCGCCGGCCAGACCATGATCTCCAGCGGCTTCGGCGCCTCGGTCGGGCTTGAAGCCGGCTATACACAGGTCGGATCCGGCCTGGCATCGCGGCTGGCGCGCATCTTCAGGCTGCGCCGCAACGATGTCCGCATCCTGGTCGGCTGCGGTGCGGCCGGCGCCATCGCCGCCGCCTTCGATGCGCCGCTGACCGGTGCCTTCTATGGTTTCGAACTGGTCATCGGCATCTATTCGGTCGCCAATGTCGCGCCTGTAATGGCGGCCGCGATCTCGGCCTCGCTGACGGCGGAGATGTTCGGCGGCGTGCCGTTTCCGCTGGAACTTTCAGGGCTGCCGGCGCTGACGCCAAGCCAGTACGTGCCGTTCCTGCTGCTCGGGCTGCTGGGCGGTGCGGCTTCGATCGCCATCATGCAACTGGTGACGCTGATCGAACGTGGTTTCAACAGGCTGTCGGTCGATACCTCGCTGCGCCCGGTCATCGGCGGTGTCCTCGTCGGCCTGCTCGGGCTGATCACGCCGCAGGTGCTGTCCAGCGGCCATGGCGCGCTGCATCGCGAGTTCGCCATGAACTATGGTCTGGCCGTGGTGGCCAGTGTCTTCGTGCTCAAGCTCGCGGCGTCAGCGATCTCGCTCGGCTCCGGCTTTCGCGGCGGCCTGTTTTTTGCTTCGCTGTTTCTCGGTGCGCTGCTCGGCAAGGCATTCGCCGGCGTGATGGCGCTGGTCTCGCCGGCGACCGGCATCGACCCCTCGGTCGCCGCCGTCGTCGGCATGACCTCGCTTGCCGTCGGTGTCGTCGGCGGCCCGCTGACCATGACCTTCCTGGCACTGGAATCGACACGCGACCTGACGCTGACCGGGGTGGTGCTGGCCGCCTCGATCATGGCGGCGATCCTGGTGCGCGAAACCTTCGGCTATTCATTCTCGACATGGCGCTTCCATTTGCGTGGCGAAACCATCCGCAGCGCCCACGATGTCGGCTGGATGCGCAGCCTCACCGTCGGTTCGATGATGCGCAAGGACATCAAGACCATCGATGCCTCGACGACGCTGGCCGCCTTCCGCAAGCAGATTCCACTCGGATCCGCGCAGCGCGTCATCGCCGTCGATCCGGGTGATCAGTATGTCGGCGTGCTGATTGTGGCCGAACTGCACAGCGATCCCGCCGGCGGCGAGGTGCCGGTGCGCGATCTTGCCCAATACAAGGATGCCGTCCTGGTGCCGAGCATGAATGTGCAGACCGCCGCCGAGACGTTCCAGCGTGCCGGCGCCGAGGAACTGGCGGTCGTCGAGGATTTCACCGACCACATCGTGCTCGGACTGCTGACCGAGGGCCATCTGATGCGGCGCTATGCCGAAGAACTCGAAAAGGCGCGCCGGGACCTGTCGGGCGAGGGGTAGGCATCTCCTTGTCGGCGGGTAGGCACGTCCTCTTCCCGCGGACACACCCTCCGATTTGAGCAAGCCCGGCCCGAATATTGGCGCGCTTCTGGCGCCATGCGCGGCTTGCCAGATGTACAGTGGTACTGTACAAGGTGTTAAGTGAGGTGGAAGGCCGCATGAGCAAGGGGTCAGAAAAGGCTTCGGTAAAGACGGGCGACGTATCGGCCGCGACGCATGCCCATCAGGTGCTGGGCATGCGGCTCAAGAGCCTTCGCCTCGCCCGCAGGCTGTCCTTGCGGGAGCTTGCGGAAGCGACCGGGACGAGCGCCAGTTTCATCAGCCAGCTTGAACGCGGCCTGACCGGCGCCAGCACCGCTTCGCTCAACCAGATGGCTTCGGCGCTTGGCGTCAGCGTCGCCATGTTGTTCGAGGAAAGCACAGCGCAAAACCATGGCGTTCTGAGGCGAAGCGAGCGGCCGAGCCTGCCGCCCAGCGACGGCTGCCGCAAGATGCTGTTGTCGCGCCCGCCGCTGAGCGACATGGAAGTCTATGTCGGGGAATTCGACATTGGCGGTTCGACCGGGCCCGATCGCTATACCCATGGCGACGCACACGAGATGCTCGTCGTGCTGCGCGGCATCGTCGAGGTCTCGCTTGGCGAGGCGCGCCACGTGCTCGAGGAAGGCGACAGCATCGAATACACGACCTCGACACCCCATCGCTCCGAGAACATCGGCAGTGGCCGAGCCGAAGTGATGTGGATCATCGCGCCGCCGACCTCGGTGCGCGCCGAACTCGACCAATACACGGCCTGGAAACCGCTCGCGACCAGGTAGGTCCAATCCAATGCGGGCATCAATGGGAGAATGACGATCATGCAGAAAACGAAAGCTTTGTATCTAAGCGCCGTGATGGCGCTTGGCGTGCTGGCAACCGTAGCGTTCGCGCAGGAGAAGCCGGTCGCAGGCGAGGTCAAGGAGGGGTCGCTGAAGGGCAAGACCCTGACCTTCGTCTCCTATGGCGGCATTTACCAGGACGGCCAGGCGGCCGCGCTGAAGGAGTTCGTCGACAAGTCCGGTGTCAAGCTGCTCAATGACGGACCGACCGAGATCGCCAAGCTGCAGGCGCAGGTCGAGTCCGGCAATGTAGCCTGGGACGTCGTCGACACCGACGATCTGCCGCCTTACGTCTATTGCGGCAAGCTGTTCCAGAAGCTGGATCTGACCAAGCTCGACGTCTCGAAAATCCCGGAAGGCCAGGTCGGCGAGTGCTCGGTGCCGGCAATGAACTACGGCGTCGTGCTGATGTACAACAAGGAAAAGTACAAGGATAATCCGCCCAAGAGCTGGGCCGACTTCTTCGATACGGCAAAGTTCCCGGGCGTGCGCGGGATCGACGGCTCCGGCAGCCCGACGGGCGGTTTGCTGGAACAGGCGTTCAAGGTTGCCGGCGGCGACCCGAAGGCGATGACGGTGGCCGATATCGACAAGGCTATCGATGTGGTCCGCAAGCTCGGCCCCGATACCATTTTCTGGAAGACGGGTGCTGAATCGCAGCAGCTGGCGGAATCCGGCGAGGCCGACATGCTGATGATGTGGACGGGTCGCGCCATGACCGCGGTCAAGAACGGCGCCAAATACGCGCCGGCCTGGCAGGATTGGCTTGTGGTGATGGACCAGATGACGATCCCCGTCGGCGTCAAGGATACGGACGCCTCCTACGCGCTGCTCAATGCCTATCTCGGCAAGAATGCACAGGAGGTCCTGGCGGAGAAGACATCCTACACGCCGATCAACAGCGACGCGCAGCCCAAGGTCGACGCTTCCGTCGCCGCCTTCCTGACCAACACGCCTGACCGCCAGAAGCAGGGCTACAAGCAGAACTTCAAGTTCTGGGTCCCGAACTTCGCGGTGGCGCAGGAGAAGTGGTCGGCGCTGATGGCCGGCAACTGAACCAGCGAACGAGAGCCAGATCGTGAGCGCGTCCGAGCTTCCGACCCAACCCGCCGCCGAAGGGCGGCCGGGTTGGGCATGGCGGCCGTTCGCGCTCACCGCGCCGGCGCTGATCCTGCTCTTCGCGGTGATTGGCTATCCGCTGTTCACCATCGTGCTGCGCAGCCTGTCGGAGCCGGAATGGGGCGTGCAGAACTATACCTGGTTCTTCGGCGCCCCGGTTAATCTCACCGTGCTCCAGCGGACCTTCGCCATCTCGGCCTGGGTCACGCTGGTCTGCGTGATCGCGGCCTACCCCTACGCCTATCTGATGACCGCGGTCGGTCCGCGCGCTCGGCTGGTGTTGGTGCTTTGCGTGCTGATCCCGTTCTGGGTGAGCGGGGTGGTGCGCACTCTGTCCTGGGTGATCCTGCTGCAGGATTCGGGCGTCATCAATTCGCTGCTGCGCGCGGCCGGGTTCAGTGGCGTCAAGTTGATCCGAACCCAGACCGGCGTGGTGATCGGCATGGCGCAGGTGCTTTTACCGTTCATGATCCTGCCGCTCTATTCGGTCATGAAAGGCATCGACCTCAGGCTGATGCGCGCGGCGCAAAGTCTTGGCGCACGACCGTCCCGAGCCTTCTTCACCGTCTATCTGCCTCTGTCCCTGCCCGGGGTCTATGCCGGCGCGATCATCGTCTTCATCCTGGCGCTGGGCTTCTACATCACCCCGGCATTGCTCGGCGGTCCACGTTCCACCATGCTGTCGACGCTGGTGCAGACCCAGGTGCTCAGTCTGCTGCAATGGGGCCGTGGCGGCGCGATGGGCGTGGTGCTGCTCGTCGCAACCTTCGTGCTCTTGGCGCTGGCGGCGCCAGTGATGCGCTCCAGGTATCGTGAAGCGGAGCGGCGCTGATGGAAATGAGGCCGCTCACACGTTTGCTTTTGGGTCTGGTCTGCCTGCTGGTGGCGATATGGCTGGTGGCGCCGACGCTGGTCGTGGTGCCGATGTCGTTCAACGAGAACAAGTCGCTGGCGTTTCCGCCGCAGGGCTTCTCCTGGCAGTGGTACCAGAACTTCGCCACCAATCCGGACTGGTCGAACAGCTTCCTCAATTCGCTCAAGGTCGCCTCGATCGTGGCGGTGCTGGCGACGGTGCTTGGCACGCTCGCGGCCTTCGGCCTCGACCGCATGAAGGCCGGGCCGGCCAATTTGTTGCGGATGCTGATGCTGACGCCGATGGTGGTGCCGGGCGTGGTGCTGGCCATCGGCATCTACGCCGTCTATCTCGACACCCATCTCGTCGGCACGCTGCTGGGCTTCGTGCTTGCCCACACCGTCCTTGCGCTTCCCTTCGTGCTGATCGCGGTCTCCGCCAGTCTGGAAGTCTTCGACAGGCGCCTCGAGACGGCGGCGGCGAGCCTCGGAGCGGGCGCGCTGACCACGTTCCGCACGGTGACGCTGCCGCTGATCCTGCCTGGCATGCTGTCCGGGCTGCTCTTCGCCTTTGCCACTTCCTTCGACGAGATCGTCGTGTCGCTGTTCATCACCAACCCCTATCTCAAGACCTTGCCCGTGCAGATATTCTCCTCGATCACCCGCGACGCCGACCCGACGGTTGCCGCCGTCGGCACGATCCTGCTTTTCGCCACGACGATCCTGATCGGCGGCGGCATGCTTCTTCTTGGTCGCGAGCGGAAAGGACGCCAATGAAGCAGGCACAGGAGAGCAAGGGCGCGGCGATCGATCTCGAAGCGATCAGCAAGGCCTATGGGGGCTTCAAGGCGCTGGACGGCGTGTCGCTGCGGATCGAGCCCGGTGAGTTCATGACGCTGCTCGGCCCGAGCGGCTCCGGCAAGACCACGACGCTCAATGTCGTGGCCGGCTTCACCGACCTGACGAGCGGCAAGCTGCTGGTCGGCGGCAAGAACGTCGTCGGCGTGCCGGCGCACAAGCGCAACATCGGCGTCGTCTTCCAGCACTACGCGCTGTTCCCGCATATGAGCGTCGGCCGCAACGTCGCCTATCCGCTGACGCTGCGCGGGGTCACCGGCGCGGAACGCGAACGTCGCGTCCGCCACGCCCTCGACATGGTCAAGATGGGCGATTTCGCGCATCGTTATCCCAGCGAACTGTCGGGCGGCCAGCAACAGCGCGTGGCGCTGGCCCGCGCCATCGTCTTCGACCCGCCGCTGCTTTTGATGGACGAGCCGCTCGGCGCGCTCGACAAGAAGCTGCGCGAATGGCTCCAGCTCGAGATCAAACGCATCCATCGCGAGCTCGGCACCACCTTCGTCTATGTGACGCACGACCAGGAGGAGGCGCTGGTTCTGTCGGACCGCATCGCAGTGTTCAATCGCGGGCGGATCGAGCAGGTCGGCAGCGGCCGCGAGCTCTATGATGAACCGGCGACGCTGTTTGTCGGCCGCTTCATCGGCGACTCCACCGTGCTGCGCGGCGAGGCGCGAAGCGACGGCGCGAGCACCGCGCTGAGCATCGCCGGCGAGACGGTGACGACGCCGCGGCGGATCGCCGGCGAGGCCAGCCCGGTCATGCTGCTGCGCCCCGAAAAGCTCGCCATCCGCCGGCCCGGCCAGAGTGCTGTAGGCACCACCAACCGGCTGCCGGGGACGATCGCGGAAGCCATCTATCTCGGCTCGGGTTCGAAGTACGAGGTCAGGCTCGCCGACGGCTCCACRGCGATCGTGCGCTCGCCGCTGACCGGTGACAGCTTTGGCCTTGGCGACAAGGTGGAACTTTGCTTCGACGGTGCCGACGCCAAGCTTCTGGCCGATGACAGCTCGGCCGACGCCACGCTGACCTGATCCATCTCTTGTTTTAACGCAATCCCGGACGGAAAACCGTTTCACACTTTTCCTGAAATTGCTCTTCCTGAAAGTCATCCCATGCAAGCCAAACGCAACGGCGACATATCGTTCTGGTATGCGGATCTGGGCGGGGTTCCAGCATTCCGGCCACCCTTGCCCGGCGATATCGAAGCCGATGTCGCGATCGTCGGCGCCGGCTATACCGGCCTGTGGACCGCCTACTATCTGAAGAAGGCAAGACCGTCGCTGCGCATCGCGCTGATCGAGCGCGAGTTCGCCGGCTTCGGCGCTTCGGGCCGCAATGGCGGCTGGCTGTCGGGTGGTTTCTCGTGGTCGCGTGAAAAATATCTCAAGACCTCGACCCGGCAAGGTGTGAGCGCCATGCAGGCGGCTATGGCGGGCTGCGTCGACGAGGTGATCCGGGTGGCGACAGAGGAAGGGATCGATGCCGATATCCGCCGCGTCGACAATCTGACGGTGGCCACCAACCCCGCGCAGCTCGAACGCGCGCGCGAAGAGTGCGAAACGATCCGCGCCTGGGATGTCGATCCGAACCGCGTCGAAATGCTGGATCAAGCGGCGACGCGGGCGCGCATCAATGTGCGAAACGTCATGGGCGGCTTCGTCGTCCACGGCCAGGCGCGGGTGCAGCCGGCCAAGCTGGTGCGCGGCCTTGCCGCCGCCGTCGAGCGGCTGGGCGTGGCGATCTACGAACAGACCACGGTGACGGCCATCGCCAAGGGCAGTGTTGCGACCGATCGCGGCACGGTGCGTGCTGAAACCATCATCCGCGCGACGGAGGGTTTTACAGCAGGCATTCCCGGCGAGGAGCGGACCTGGCTGGCGCTCAACAGCGCGCAGATCGTCACCGAGCCGCTGTCCGAGGAGCTTTGGCGCCAGATCGGTTGGGAAGGGCATGAGCTTCTCGGCAACGCCGCCCACGCCTATTGCTATGCCCAGCGCACGCGCGAGGGGCGCATCACCATGGGCGGGCGCGGCGTGCCTTATCGCTATGGTTCCCGCACCGACGTCAACGGACAGACTCAACAGGCGACGATCGACCAGCTGCATCAGATCCTGACGACACTGCTGCCGCAGACGGCGAGCTGCCGCATCGAGCACGCCTGGTGCGGCGTGCTCGGCGTGCCGCGCGACTGGTGCACGACTGTCGGCCTCGATCCCGCGACCCGCATCGGCTGGGCCGGCGGCTATGTCGGGCTTGGCGTGTCGAGCTCCAATCTTTCCGGACGCACGCTTGCCGACCTGATCCTTGGCCAGGACACGGAATTGACGAAGCTGCCCTGGGTCAACCGCAAGGTCAGGCCATGGGAGCCGGAGCCGTTTCGCTGGCTCGGCGTGCATTCGATGTACCAGCTCTATCGCATCGCTGACGGGCGCGAGGCCGCTGGGCTTGCGCATACGTCGAAACTGGCCGCGCTCGCTGACAGCATCACGGGCCACTGATTGATGGAGACCAATTTGATCGACCTTTCGACCTTCCACGATCTCGCCAAGGCCGACATCGGCGCGTTCTCGCCCAAGCCGACCTCCCTCGAGGGAAATCAGGTCGAGGCGGCGCGCTCGTTCTTTCAGTCGCCGGACGGAACCGTCGACATCGGCATCTGGGAGTGCACGCCCGGGCGCTTCACCGCCGACCGCACGGGCTCGTCGGAGATATGCCACATCATTTCGGGGCGGGTGGAGGTGAGCCGCGCCGACGGCGAGACGCGCGAGCTGGGGCCGGGCGACCTCCTCGTGCTGCCGCAGGGATGGAAGGGCGAATGGCGCATCCGCGAGACCACGCGCAAGCTCTATATGATCCAGAGCGCCGGCTGACAGACGGCCGCCCGGTTCAAGTCAGAGCTCGATCGGGCCTTGGCTATCGCCAGCCTGCCGGGCGAGCTTGGTGAGCGGGCTAGCTGGCGGCCGAGCGCGTTTTTCCGCCCCACCAGCGAATGGCCATGACGGCGATGAGAACAGCCACATAGGGCCAATAGTAGACGTCGTGGACCGCGCGTTTGCCCTCGGCAATCAGAAATGTCAGCCATATGTCGTAGCTGCCGACGGTGTGAAGAATGCGCCATGCGTGGGGTCCGATCCATACAGCCGTGCGATCGAAGGACGTCGCCGCCATCGCGATGATGAACAGATAGGCAAGGCCGCCGAAAACGAACATCGCGGTATCCGTGGCGTCATCGAATTGATCCGGACTCGTCTGCGCGAAAGCGAACAGGGCGACCGCATGGACGCCGTGCGAGAAAGCAAAGGCCAATCCGATCTGGCGCCGATGACGGCGCAGGAAAAGTGTGGATGCGCCCGGCAGATGGTGCGCGAGCGCTGATGCCGAAAAGGCGATGCAGAACAGGATCAGCGACATCTGTGCGGTGAGCCGCACGACCTGGCGAACCGCTTGCACCGAGAAATCGCCGCGGAATGCGACAAGCCCGGACAGCGCGAGAATGATCGCGGCCAAAAGCCAGAACAGCCACCAGCGGCTCGTTGCGCTGGTTGCAAGGGGTGGTGCGACGGTGTCCATGAAAGCCTCCTGAGCAGAATATGTAATCAATGCTTACATTGATTGGTTTGCCATTGCAATCCAGAAGTAAGTCGTGCTTGCATCGGTCGTCGGATTGTGATGGGGACAGGGGCATGGCGACGCAACGCAAGACCTATCATCACGGCAGTCTGCGGCAGGCGCTGATCGACGCCGCCCTTGCCATTGCCCGGGAGGATGGCGTCGATCAGGTGACGGTGCGTGAAGCCGGCAAGCGGGCAGGCGTGTCGTCAGGAGCGCCGTTCCGGCACTTTCCAACCAAGACCGCGCTGATGACCGCCGTGGCCGAAGAGGCGATGCGCCGGTTCCGTGCCGGGATATCAGTCGAGCTCGACAAAGCAGAACAACTTGACCCGCTGTCGCGCTTTCGGGCGCTAGGGGTCGCCTATCTGCGCTGGGTCATCGACAACCCGACGCATTTCGAGATCATCTCGATGCGCCGGGCGATCGATTTCGATGCCTCCGAGACGCTTGTCGGGCTCAATGAAGAAATCCGCGGTCTGATGGTGCGAATGCTGGAGGACGCGCGCGCGGCCGGGCAGTTGCGGAAAACCGATATAGAAGGCGTTCCCCTGCAGGCACGTGCGCTGGTCTACGGTCTCGCCCGCATGTGGATCGATGGTCAGTTTGCCCAGTGGGGTGGTGCCGAGAAAGCCGAGTCACTGATGAAGCAAAGCCTCGATGATTTTCTCGCCTTGCTGGCAAAATAGGCCGGCTATTTCGTCGACGGATCAATTCAGCCTCGGGCGCGCCATCAGTGCTCGATCGGACCCTTGGCCATCACCAGCGTGGTGCCGGCGGTGGTCGGGCGCTCGATGACGCGACGCACGCGCGGCGGCTCGTCGCCGCTGTGCAGTGCCCGTAAGCGGTCGCCGACTATGGCGTCGGCATGGGTGATGCGGCCATTGTGCCTGACATATTCGAGCCAGGTCGGCGTATGATAGTGCTCGATCCATATTGTGGGATTTTCGAGATCTCGCGCCAGTGTCCAGTTGCGGGCGCCGTCGCGGCGGCGGATGCGGCCGCGCTCGGCCATGGTGAGGAGGAATTCCGCCTCGTCCTCGTGCCGGATAATGTATTCGATCATGATGGCAATGGGGCCGCTGCGCGGCTTCAGGTCGAGCGCGAGATGCGGTTCCTTGAAGCGGTTGAGCGGGTCGAGGTTCAGCACCTGCTGCTGCGGCAGCGGCAGCACAAGGCCGATGGCTCCGCCCGCCAGCATAGTGATGGCGGCGGCGATCAGCGCCGTCTCGGCGCCGTGTGCATCGGCGACGACGCCCCAGATCCAACTGCCCAGCGCGATGCCGCCGAAGGTCGCCGTCTGGTAGACCGACAGCACCCGGCCGACGACCCAGCGCGGCGTCGCCATCTGCACGGTGACGTTGAAGTGCGAGAGCGCGATCACCCAGCAGGCGCCGCCAACCAGCAGGCCGAGCGACGTTTGCCAGGCGTGATGGCTGATCGCGGCATTGAAGGCGCAGACAGCGAAGCCCGCGAAGGCGCAGCGCACCATCGTCTCGCTGGAGAGCAACTGCCGCAGCCGCACGCTGATCAGCGCGCCGCCGACGGCGCCGATGCCGAAGGCGCCCAGCATGATGCCGTAGGTCAAGGCGTCGCCCTTGACGACATCGCGCGCCACCAGCGGCAAGAGTGCCAGCACCGCGCCGGCGCTGAAGCCGAAGGCCGCACCCCGGACCAGCACCTTGCCGATGTTGGGCGACATGGCGACATAGCGCAGGCCGGCGCCCATGGCCGCGCCCAGCGATTCGCGCGGCAAGGTCGACACCGGCACGTCGCGCTTCCAGCGCGCCATCACGATGATGAGGCCGATATAGCTGACGGCGTTGGCCGCGAAGGCGGCCGCGGCACCGGCGGCCGCGACGATGATGCCGCCGATCGCCGGACCCACGCTGCGTGTCAGGTTGAAACCCAGGGAGTTCAGCGCAACGGCCGCGGGCACCTTGTTGCGCGGAACCATGTCGCCGACGGACGCCTGCCAGGACGGGCTGTTGAGCGCCGTGCCGCTGTCGATCAGGAAGGTGAAGGCAAGCAGCGTCCAGGGCGTGAGCAGGTGGTAGTAGGTGAATACCGTCAGCAGCACCGAAACGACCAGCATGAAGGTCTGCGCGACCAGCATCACCTTGCGCCGGTCGAAGCTGTCGGCGATGGCRCCGGCGACRAGCGCAAACAGCATGATCGGCARGGTGGTCGAGGCCTGSACCAGSGCRACCTGRTAGGRCGAKGTGGCGATCGTGGTCATCATCCAGGCGGCGCCGACGCCCTGGATCAGGCCACCGAAATTGGACACGAGACTTGCGGCCCACACCGCGCGGAAAATGCCATGCCGGAAGGGCGCCAGCGCCGAAACGCCTTCGCTATCCGGTTTCTCGTCAATCATGGATGGGTTCCTGCCACGGCGTGCTGATCCCAGCGGTTTCTCCGCATCGTTTGCCGAAACTATGGCATCGCGCCGCAAAGGGCGAATGTCATGCGAAAAAGATCATGGTCCAACAAGGGGATAGAAGAGGGCCACGCCTCCGTTGGCATCGCGAAATGCCATGCCATTGCAACCGGGCCTCGTGCGTTTGCCTCAGCGAGCGTCCCTGACCGCCGCGTACAGCGCTTCGGTGAGGTCGCCGGTTGTCTGACCGCCGGCGTGCAGGCGAAGGAAAAGCTCCATGCCGACCAGCCGCAACCGCGACGGCTGGTCCCGCTTTGCCAGCTCGATCAGGTCTTCGACCGAAGCCGCCGGCCACTTCATGGCGTCGCGCAGCAAGCCGCCGCGCAATAGGCCCTCGGTGCCCGTGGTGAAGGTGTTCGATACCTGGAAGCCGTTCTTGCGGGCGTTCACGTTCTGAAGCGGAATGTGTTTTTCCGCGACTTTCTTCAACAGCCATTTTCCTTGCTTCTGGCGGTATTTGTGCCGCCTCGGCAGATGGATCGCGAAGTCGATCAGCCGGTTTTCGAGGAACGGCACCCTGAGCTCCACCGAGGCCGCCATGCTGAGCCGGTCATGCCTGTTCAACAAGTCCTGCAGATGCGCGTACATGTCGTGAAGGCAGCATCCCAGGAAGGCACGGTCGCTGAGTGACGCGACCGGCTCGAGCCGGTCGAAGATCTTGGTCTGAAGGAAATTCAGTTCCGGCGACAGCGCCCTGAACACGATGTTGCGGTCCCAGCCATGGCCACCCGCAACCGATGTCCGGAAGGGGGCATGACGCAGGCGCTCGAACCTGCGGGCAAGCCGGGCCTTGGAGCGAAACAGCCGTTGCGGCCATGACCAGGGGCGCCACGGCCGCATGCTGGCTTCCTGCCAGTCGTAGCCGCCAAACAGTTCGTCGGCGCCTTCACCGGTCAACAGCACCTTGATGCCGTCGGCCCGGCACTGCTCGGCAAGCGCCAGCAGGCAGACATGGCTCGCATGCCAGCCATCGCTCTCCAGATGCCAGATGGTTCTTGGCCAGAGTTCGAGGAACCGGTCCTTGTCGACGGGCACCCTGTTCAGCGGCACGCCGGCATGGCGCGCGGTGCGTGCGGCGTCTTCGGCTTCGCTGTGGCCGATGCGCGGATCGACGACATAGGCTGTCATCTCCGGCCGGAACCGTTTCGCCAGCGTCGTGACGAGACCGGAATCGACGCCGCCGCTGCACGCCGCGGCCAGCCTCGTATCGGCAATGCAGTGCAGCCCGACGCTGTCTTCGATCAACGCCTCCAGCGTCGCCATGTGCTCGGCGTCGCTGGCTGTGTCGCCGGTGATGCGGGCGGCGTCGAGCACATCGAGGACATGCCAGAAACAGCGCTTCTCGATGCCGGTGTCGGTGATCTTCCACAGACCCGCCGGCGGCAGCCGCTCTATGCCTTCGAACAGGCTGGAGCTGGAGTCGCGGCTTTGCCAGGCAAGACGCAACGTGATCTCGCGCGCATCGATGGCGCGTGCAACGCCGTCACAGTCAAGGATCGCCTTGTCCTCGGAGGCGAAGAGGATTCGCTCACTCGTCTCGGCCACCGACATCGGCTTGATGCCGAGGCGATCGCGGGCAAGCCAGAGCGCACCGGCCCGCATGTCGAAATAAGCGAGGGAAAACATGCCGTCGAACAGCGGAATGGCCTTGTCCGGCCCCCAGTGATGCAGGGCTTCGAGGACCACTTCGGCATCCGAAACCGTTCGGAACCGCCTGCCTTCAGCCTCAAGCGTCGCGCGCAGCGCCCGGTAATTGTAAACCTCGCCATTGTAGACCAGCACGCCCTGGCCACAGGCGGTGAGCATCGGCTCGCGCGCCTGCGCCGACAGGTCGATGATCGAGAGCCGCCGATGACCGAGCGCCAGCCGGCTGTCGTTCCATGTGGCATGATCGTCCGGGCCGCGATGCGCCAGTGCCTGCGTCATGCGGCTGACATCGGCGAGATCGCCGCCCGCGATCGGGTTCCGCTTGCGCCAGACGCCGGCTATGCCGCACATGGTCCGCCGGCCGGTCTGGGCTGGTTCAGGGGTCTGCGAGAAGCCATTGGGACAAAATGATCGCCTGGCCGGGAGTGGCCACACGGCAATCTAACCGGAACCGGGCTGGCCGCAAGCGAACCGCTTTTTTCAAGCAATTGCGGAGTGCAGTCGACGCACCTTCCCTCGAAGGGTTCAGAACCCGTTCTGGATGCGCTGGAAGATGACGTTGGTGAAGGCCGATATCTGGCCACCGATGAACGGGCCGGTGAGCGCCACCACCAGCATGATGGCGACGATCTTSGGCACGAAGGTCARSGTGATTTCCTGGATCTGCGTCAGCGCCTGGATGAGGGCGATGCCGATGCCGACCGCCATGGCGACCAGCACCACCGGAGCGGACGCGGTCAGCACCGTCCACACAGCGTACTGGACGATGTCGAGTGCGTCGGCCTCGTTCATGTCGGAGGTTGGCCTAGCTTGCCGGCTTGATCGACACGCCTGCGCCGACGGGAACCTGGGTGCCATCCTGCAGCACTGCGATCAGTCCGCTGCTGGCGAGCGTCACCGAGGCCACTGTTCCGCTGGTCTTGCCGTCGGCCGACGTGATGTTGCGGCCGATAATCGCGTCGGCCTGCGACAGCGCCGACGATGACATGATCTGGTCGAGCTTGGTGTTGGTCTGCACCGATTGCTCGACCTGCGAGAAGGTSGCSAGCTGGGCCACATACGCCGTCGAATCCATCGGCTTGGTCGGATCCTGGTTCTTCATCTCGGCGATCAGAAGCTTCAGGAAGGACTGATAGTCGACCGCTGTCTTCGAGGTCGACGTGGTTGTCGAATTGGCGCCAACCGGTATCGTCGTCGTCATGTCCACGGTCATTAGTAGCGTGCTCCCACGGCCAGCGGGCGCGCGGCGCCCGGAACATCGTCATTGCCGCCAAGCGCGCGGCGTTCGAGAGGATAGAGCGAACGGATCGCCTTCAAGGCCTCGTAGATATGATCCTCGCCGACCATGCGGTCGATCTGTTTCAGCGCGCTGCAGATATCAGCGTCCTCGAAGCTTGCAATGAGCAGCGGCAGCGAACGGCGAAACATCTCGCGGGCCTCGTCGGCGCCGGCCGGGTTGATCAGCATGACCTGCACGATGAAATACAGCTGCCTCAGCGGCGTCGATGCCTCTTCGGCCTGGAGCACATGGCTTTCGAGCAGGAACTGCACGTCGTTCATCAGCTCGACGGTGACCTTGCGGTCGACGCGGATGACGGCGCCGTTGATGTAGATCTTCTCGTTGGGCTTCAGCGATATCTTCAGCGTGTTGGTCATTGAATGCCGTCGCGGATGATCTGGGACACTTCGATCAGCCCTTCGAAATTGTTGGTGCGGCCCTGGCGGATGTCCTCCGCCTCGCGCAGCAGCCACAGGCCGATGGAGATCAGGTTGGCACGCAATTCCTTGGGAAGCGCATTGTCGCTGGAGCCGAGGTCTTCGACGAAGATCGTCCAGACGCGGTTGGTGAAATGCAGTGCTTCCACCGCCTCCATCGAACTCTGGCCGGCCACTGCCGCCGCCGACAGCATGTCGATAGAGCGGGTCAGAAGCTCGCGCTCACGGTCCTTGGCGTCCGAGACGGAGGTGCTCTGAACGTCGGCGTAGGAGAATTGGTACATCGTCGGCTCTACCGTTCCGCTGGAAGTTGTCAGGTCAGGTAATTCAACAGGCTGAGCTGCTGCAGGCGCGCTGTCAGAGCGAAGGACGTCTCGATATGCTGTGTCAAGTCCGCGACCTTGGTGGCGGCCGTGGCCGGGTCGACGGCTTCGAGATCGAGGATATGGCGTTCGAACAGGTCGATCTGTGTCTTCATGCGGTCGCTGGCATCGGAGACGCGCTTCTGCACGATACCGGTCTCCGACTGGGTCTGGGCGATGCCGCTCAGCGCCTCGCCGACCAGGGTCTGCGAGTGGCTGACGATGCTGTCCTTAGCGGCCTGGCTGATGTTGGTGGACATCAGGCTGGAGACCATTGCGGCGGCCATTGCGAGCTTCTTGATGCCGTCGCTGTTGGCGCTGGTCGAGGTCTCGGTGGTTTCGTTGAGCGCGATGCGGCTGACGATCTGCTGGTCGGTGGCGTTCGACATGTTGGTCTGCCAGCCTGCGCCGAGGAATTGCGGCGTGACATCGTTGGTGATGAAATCGTCCATCTGGGCGGCGGTGATGTTGGCCGCGGCAGGATCGCTGGGCGTGAAGCCGAATTTGGCGACGAAGGAGGCGTCGAAGGCGGCCTTGGCCGGAGAGCCGGCAGCGGTGAAATCGTTGATCGGCTTGACGTCGGTGTTGGTGCCGGCAAACAGATATTCGCCGTTGACGCTGGTGTTGAGGATCGAGGTAAGCTGCTGGATCGTCGTCTGGCCGGTCGATTGGGTCAGGCTGTCGGAGTTGTCGCCCGACGATGCCGTGGTCAGGCTGGACAGGAAGGTCTGCGCCACGCCGGAGAGCTGGCCGAGTGAGGTCTGGGTCGACGCAAGCCGGGCGGTGACCAGACCGTTGGAATCGACGATCACGTTCAACCGATCGAGGTCGCGCGAAAAGGTGACGGCCTGGGCGGTGCGCCCGCCTAATGCCAAGCCGACATCGGCGACCTGGCCGGTCGAGGATTCCTTCGTGGCTTTGACGAGATCGGCCTGCATGCGCATCTGTTGATAGCGCATGGCATTGGAGAGGGCGGCCGAGGAAACAGAGGTCATGGATTATCCCACCGCGTTCAACAGGGCCGTCATCATGTCGTCGACGGTCTTCATCATSCGGGCCGAKGCYTGRTAGGTGTGTTCGAGGTCGAGCAKCAGCGACATTTCCTGGTCGACATTGACGCCGGTCGCATTGGACAGCGCCTCGGAGCTGCGCTGTGCCAGCGCTTCCTTCGCGTCGGCGGCGGTCGAAGCCTGCTGGCGCATGCCCTGGAGCCAGCCGATCGAATTGGCGGCGTAGTCGGAAACGCTGGACGTTGCCGAAATCCCGGCGGCGGGGTCGAATGTCATCGGCTGGTCGAGCCGGTCGCCATAGGCAACCAGAAGGTCGGAATAGGAAGCGCCGCCCGTGGTGTTGGCGACATAGGCAGCGCCGTTGGCGCCGCCGTCGCGCAGCAATGTCGGATTGCCGCCAGCGCTCGGATTCATGGCCGCATTGATGCTGATCGTACCGGCCAGGCCATTGACCAGCGTGCCCGCGGCCGGCACCGCCGGTGCGCCGGACCAGGTGAACAGGCCGGCKGCGTYGGGCAKCGMSGGCGCGGTYTCGGCAAAGGCGGTGATSAGSCCGCGCGCGGTYTCGTCGAGCTGGCYCTGCATSGTYGMGGCGACGCCGTCGCGCAACTGCAGCAGGCCGGCAAGCTTGCCGCTGGCGCTGGTGTTGCCGCCGCTTCCCGCCGAGACCGGCACATTGTCGATATAGACGGTGTTGCCGGCAGCTCCGGCGGCATAGCCGGCCGATGGCGTGAAGCTCACCGTGCGCGGTATCGTCTCGAACAGCGTGGTGCCGTCACCCGTGGTGATGACCATGTCGTTGTCGCCACGCGTGAAGGTCGAGACCGGAACATAGTCCGCGATCTTCTTCAGCAGTGCATCGCGCTGGTCGAGCGCGTCGGAAACATCAGTGCCGGATCGGGTTCCGGACATCACCGCCTGGTTGGCGTCCTGGAACTGGCCGAGCAGCGAGTTGAGGTCCTTGACCGCCGTGTCGATCTGGCCGTCGGTCTGGGTGCGGAAATCCTGAATGGCCTGCGAGCCTTCATTCAGGGAGCGCACGACCTGCTTGGCCGCGTCGATGACGCTGGAGCCGAGATTCTGGTTGGACGGCGAGGTGGCGTAGAGCTGCAGCTGCTGCTGCAGATTGGCGATGGCGGTCGAGGGCGAGGAGGCATTGTCGACGCCGTTGACCGACACGTCCAGCTGATCCATGCCGCTGTAGAGCGCGCTCTGGCCGCTATACGCCGACAGGGCGCCGAGATTCTGCCGGAAGAGCAGGTCGTTGGTTACGCGCTGGATATCAACCGAACGCGCGCCGGGCGCCGTGCTGGTGACGACGGCGATGCGGCGCGTATAGTCCGGGTTGGAGGCGTCTGAGACGTTGCGTGTGACGACGCTGGTCTGGCGCGCGGTACTCATAAGCGCCGATTGGGCGATGCTCAATGCGGAAGATAACGACATGCTGGTCTTTCACGGGCCACGCCCGGTTTTATCTCTTCAGGTTGACAAGGACGTCCATCAGGTCGGAACCGGTCTGGAAGACTTTCGAATTGGCGGTGTAGCTGCGCTGCGCCGCGATCATGTCGGTCAATTCCTCGGCGATATCGACGTTGGAATTTTCGAGCGCGCCGGAGATGATCGTGCCGAGCTTGCCTTCATTGGCAAAGCCGACACGGACCGCGCCGGAATCGGTGCCTTGCGCGTAGACGTTGCCGGGAAGGGCCTTGAGCTGGTCCGGGCTCTGCACGTCGGCCAGCGGAATCTTGTAGAGCGGCTTGGTCGAGCCGTCCTTGTACTGGGCGTAGATGGTGCCATCCTTGCTGATCTGCACCTTGTCGATGGTGCTCGGGGCGTTGCCGTTGACCTGGGCGTCGGTAACGGTGAAGCCGGTGCCGAGCTGGGTCAGTGTCGACAGATCGAGATCGAGGCTGGCGCCGCCCGGTACGGTGAATGAAACGTCGGTAGGGGTGCCGGTAAGCTTGCCGGTGGTGGTGTCGAAKGTCAGGTTGGCSGYRSCSAGTGCRCCRCCSGTGTAGGGRAASGATGTKCCRGGCGTCGCCTTSGACTGRTCGAAMACSGMSACCKRCCAGGTGCCGGYGCCGGTGTTGGTGAAATAGACGTCGAGCAGCTTCTTGTTGCCGAGATTGTCGTAGGCGACCATCGACGATTTCGAGGTGTACTGCGCGGTGGCGGCGTTGGCGCCCGGCAGGTTGGCGGCGACGACCGGTGTCGCACCCGCCGGCAGATTGCCGCTGAAACTACCCGTGGTGCTCGGGGTTGCGGTCAACCCCTGGTCGGAGATGACAACCGGCTCCAGGCCTTCGAAGCCGTTCACCGTCGCCGCCGGCGTGCCATTGGCGTAGCTGTAGGCCATCAGCTGGAAGCCGGCCGCGTTGACCAGCCTGCCCTGTGCATCGGGGACGAAGGCGCCGGCGCGGGTCAGGAAAGGTGTGCCGCTCGGATCCTGGACGACGAAGAAGCCATCGCCGCTGACGGCAAGATCGGAAACCGAGGTCGTGTACTGGAGCACGCCCGGATCGCTGACCGCCTGGCGGATCGTCGTGGTGACGCCGCCGGAATTATAGGCGCCGCCCGTCGACGGCATGATCAGCGTCGAGAATTCGGCCGAAGACCGCTTGTAGCCGGTGGTATCGGAATTGGCGATGTTGTCGGCTGTCGTCGACAGGCGATTGGCCTGTGCGTTCATGCCGGAAACGCCGGTCCGCATCATTCCGTAGAGGCTCATCGAAATGTCTCCGCTATGTCCATGCCACTGGCTTTGAGGCTACGCGTCCTGTCTTGCGCGAAGCTGGCGCGGTACGGCATCAGAACACCAGCCGGTAGCCGAGGAAGCGCTTGGAATCGATCGGGTCGGTGCCCAGCTTCTCGCGCAGCTTCTTGCGCAATTTGCTGATGTGGCTTTCGACGACGTTCTCCTCGACCTCTTCGTCGAAGATGCCGTAGATGGCGTTGAAGACCTGGGTCTTGGTGACGCGGCGGCCACGGTTGCTCGCCAGATATTCGAGGATGCGGCGTTCGCGGCGCGGCAAGGGCAGCGGCTGGCCGTCGATCTCGGGGTCGCGGCCGTCCATGAAGATGCGCATTGCGCCGATCTCGGTATAGGCGACATCCTCATGGGCACGACGGCGGATGGCGGTGATGCGGGCCAGGATCTCTCTGATGTGGACGGGCTTGCGGATGACGTCGTCGACGCCGCTCTCGAACAACCGCAGCGTGTTCTCCAGCGAATGCTGCTCGCTGAGCGCAATGACCGGAGCGCCGGTGCGGTCGCGGATTTGGCGCGGCGAGATGGTGCCGTCGCGGCAGTCGCCGATCAGGAAAGCCCGTACCGAACGCAGGTCAGTGTCGGCTGCCGAGTTCACCCACTCGCCGAATTCGCCGGGCGCGAAGCCCGCACAGGCGACGCCTTCGCGATCAAAAAGTGAATTGTATCCCTCAGTTACGAGCTCTCGCTCGTCAACGATCACGATCATCGGCCCCGCCTTCCGAATCAGCACATCTGCCCCGTGGGGAAAGGCGTAACCGCTGCCGGGAAACCTGAACAACCGTCATTTCTTGTAACTAGTTTCTTGGGAGTCTGGAATCGCACCGGTTGCATTAGCGTGCAGCCAGATATGCTTTCGGTGGGAAGTTCTGGGCAAGTCAAAACGCAATCCCAAAGCAGTGCGATTGGCGTATTAGAGGCAGAAAATACGCTTACGGGTTGCAGAAGGAGCGGGCGTTGGTCGTCCACTTGCCAAAACCGGTGGCAACCATGTTGGCGATCACCCTGCAGACATAAACCTTCTGCGCCGGGTCGTTGTCGGGACCGGCATGATAGCGGGCGACAGCCATCGACCAGGTTTCGTGGCGGGCATGGAGACTGGCCAGGAAACGCGCCGCGTAGTCGACGTTTTGGCGCGGATCGAGCATGTCCTCGACACTGCGGAAATGCGAGGAATGATAGTGGTGGTTGATCTGCATGCAGCCGAGATCGATCAGCGTCTTGCCCTCGCGCTGCGCATTGGCGAAGGTGGCAAGCGCCTCGGCCCGGCTCCTCGGGAAGACGGCTTTTCCTTCTATATTCAGTGCATTAGGCTGAAGGCTGCCTTTCTTGCCGGTCTCGGTCAGGCCGACGGCATAGAGGATGCCGGCGGGCACGCCATAGCGGTCGGCGGCGCGCAGGATCTCGGGCTCGCAAGGATTGGTGGCGGCGAGGGCGGTGTTGGCGAGGCTAGATAAACATATCGCCRCCGCCGCGCTCGCGAGATGGCGAAGCGGCGCGGCCGAGTGCTTGCGCGTCATCATGGTTCCCCCTTGCGGACTGCTGGCCCGGTTGCTGGCCGCCGGCTCCACTGTTGCCGCCGCTGGAGTTTCCGGGCTGGAACGAGGACTGATCGCGGCCAGGCGAGGCGGTGAGCGAGGCGGTTGCATCCGCACGGGTTGTAGCCGGAACGGCCACTGACGGTTGCATGATGGTCACCTTATCAACTTCGAAGCCCAGCCCGCGCAATGACTTGACGATTGCTTCGCTGTCGCTGGAAAGCCGGCGGTAGGCGTCGTGTGTTTCGGGCTTGAGTTCAATCGAGAGTTGTTCTCCGGAGAGGCGAAGATGGGCTGTGACCATGCCCAGTTCGGCCGGATGAAGTTCGATCTTCAACATATGTGTCGGAACTGCAACAGAACTGGCCAGCTGGGTGGTCGCGGATGCTGCCGAAAACGTCTGCTTTGTGCCAACATCGGTCGCTACGGCATTGATTACGTTGAGCGCTGCCTGGCTCATCGGCGCCTGCGGCGGGGCCGGGAAGCTGCGCTCGGAAATCACGTCGACGCGCGTCTGCGCCGAAAGCTGTTTTCCTGGCTCCGACCGCAACGAGGACTGGACGTCGGCGATGGACTTCAGCTGCGGCGCCGCCTGCTTCGGCTCCACGCCCGGCACCTCGGCGGCGGTGGTCTCAGGCAGTGGGGCGGCAGCGATTGCATTGTCACGCCGCGGCGCGCCAGCACCGGCGTCGCGGACGGTCTCGAGCTTCGTCAGCGGCCCGTCGACGAGCGACACCCGCTCTGGCTCCGGCATCGGTTCGACGTCGTCATGGCCGACGGCGGATGTCGCCCGATAGGCCTTCGGCAAAAGCTGCCCGCCGAGCGCCGGTTCCGGTCCGGCTTCGCCTGCGTCGGCTGACTTGGCCGATGTCGAGAAATGGCGCAGATCATGAAACGCCATCAGCAGAGGCAGATGGTCGTCGAGCGGCGTCGCGCCGGCGTCGGTCGCCGGCGTTTCGGTATCGGCGTCCTTGTCCGCCTCGACAGCCTTGCCGTCTTTTGCGGATTTCGCGGCCGTCGATCCCGTCGGCGTGGTCCTCACCTTGCCGGACGGCATCGGTTCGTCCTCGCCTGTCTGTGCCGCAAGGTCGGCGGCAAGTTTGCTCCAGCGCGGGTCGCGCGTCCCGGCCTCGGCCGTCGGCTGTTTTTCCGCCTGGCTTGCGCCGCCATGCACCATCTTGCCGAAACCGGCATCATCCTTTTTGCCAGGCGCGGCCGGCTGCTCCGCCGTGCGCGCGGCGGTAAATCCTGACAGGGCCGGGCCAAGGCTGGGGGTCATTTCGGAGCGGCTCCAAGCATCTGGTCGATCAGGTCGAGCTGTCGACGGGTTTTCATCATGGCGGCGTCGGTCGGATCGGTCGTGTCGGGAGCGGCAGAGGTCGCCGGCGCCGATGCCGGCAGGACCGTCGCTGAATCGGCTGAAGGCGCCGGCGCGTTCGGTGCGGCGGGCTGTTCGGAGACGGCGCCCTCGACAGGCGGCAATCCAGCCTCGTCGGCGGCCTGCACGGCGGCGACTTCAGGCTTGGGCTGCGGTGCAGCGGATGCAGGCGCCGGGCTTGCGGCTGGAACGGAGGCAGGCGGCGCCACCATCTCACCAGCGATGACCTGGGCGGCGTCGAGCAGGGCACGGTCACCGTCCGACAGCTTGCTGCGGTCGATCTTGCCGAGCTTGGCGCGTACATCCTCGGTCGTGTCCGAAGTCACGGTAGACAGGCTGGAATAGAGCAGCGCGCGCGGATCGCCCTGATTGGTGTTGCCGTCGCGACCCTGCTCGGCTCGTGCCGAGGCGAAGGCCGATAATTCGCTCAGGCCGTCGATCGCGGCGCGGCGGGCGATGCGCAGATARATYACCTTCTCGCGCTCGGGATCCATCATCGCGGTGATRTCGGCMAGCTTGTCCTGGCTGATCGACATGTGCAGCGTGATGACCCCAGAGACAAAGGAATCGGCGAACTGGCTGGCATAGGGCGAATAGAGATAGCGCTCGACATACTGGGTGGAGGCGAGCGCGAAACGCGCCGCATCGCCTTGCGTCACGGCAATGCCGACCGAGCGCCGCAGTGCCGACTCCTCGACCAGCGTGCCAGGGCTGAGCAGCTTGGCCTCGTCGAGCAGCGTCAGCGCCGCCGCCGGCTGATCGCCGGCAAGCAGCGACCCTTTGACCAAGGCAAGGAACGCGCCGAGATCGCCGGGCAGCGTCATCGGATCGATCGGCCTCAGGGCTTCGATCGCGTCGCCGGGCCGGCCGTTCAGATAGTCGATCACGCCCTTGGCGATGGCGAGGCTTGCCGGATCCGCGGCGGCACGCGACACGGCCGCCTCGACGGTCACCGGATTGCCGCCGCTCATGCCGTAGACCAGCAGCGCGCGAAAATTCTTTGGGTCCTTGAAGTCCTCCGCATCGGCTTCGCGCAGGCGGGTATCGGTCATCTCGAGCAGCTTGGCCTGCATCGGCATCGCGGCGTGATCGCCGGCGGCGATGCGATCCTGGACAAGCTGCAGCGAGCGCACCAGCTGGTAAGGCTGCAGCGTATCCTGGGCAAAGCCGGCCGACGGATAGCCGGCTGCCAGCAGCAACAGGCCCATCAGCCGGCTGGTGACGGCCGCCCGCTTCATCCGCCGTTCGCCATCAGGATCTCGATGCGGCGGTTGGCCGCCGACAGGGGATCGGCCGGATCCTTCGGCTGGCGGTCGGCGAAGCCGGCGACCTCGGTGATGCGGCGTTCGTCGACGCCGCCGCGCACGAGCATGTAGTAGGCGGAATGCGCGCGCGCGGTCGACAGCCGCCAATTGTCGTAGCTGGCGCTGCGGAAGGGCCGTGCATCCGTGTGGCCGTTGATGCTGATGGTGCCCTTCTGGCTGTTGATGATGCGGCCGATCTTTTCCATCGCCAGCACCAGTTCGCGGCTCGGCACCGCCGATCCGACTTCGAACATGCCAAAGTCGAGCTGATCGGTGATCGAGATGACGACGCCCTTGTCGGTGGCTTCGACCGAGACGCCGTCGTGCAGCTTGTCGCCGGGCTTGAAGGCATCGGCCAGCTGCCGCTTGACGTCGTCCGCCGCCTTCACGGCAGCGGCGGTCGGCGGCTTTTGCCCGGCTTCAGGCGCGGTCGTCTCTTGAGCGGCGGCCGCGGCATCCGCCTTGGCGGCAGACACAGCCTTGCTGTCTCCAGCCTTGGTATCACCGGCCTTGGCACTGATGGCTTTGGTTTCGCTGGCTTTGGTTTCGCCGACCTTC
Source organism: Mesorhizobium sp. P3_A9 (assembly GCF_056402975.1). Taxonomy (NCBI): domain Bacteria; kingdom Pseudomonadati; phylum Pseudomonadota; class Alphaproteobacteria; order Hyphomicrobiales; family Phyllobacteriaceae; genus Mesorhizobium; species Mesorhizobium sp. P3_A9. Next base: position 40,194 of record NZ_JBFUGJ010000013.1, read on the forward strand.
GTATCGCCCATCTTGGCCATCGCTGCTGCGGCGTCCTTGCCATCTCCGGCCAGGGGCTCGAGCGGTGCGTCCTTGACGGGCGGTGCCGGTGGCACGGCCTTGACCTTGGCGACCTGCGTTTCAGCGGCCTTGTCGCCTGATTTGAGCGGGTCGCCCTCGATCTTGGGGCGTTGCGCACTCGCCTCGGCGGCGGGSGYKGCGACCTGCTGCGACCAGAAATCSGGSKCGAAGGGATCGCGGTAGGACGCGCCGCCCGAGGCGCCCGTCGCCGGACCGGCGCTCTGCGCGCCGCCATCGCCCTTCTGGCTGACATTTTGCATGACGCCGGTGTCGGTGGCGATTTCGGAGAGCACGGCGTAAGGGTCGGCGAACAGATGCTCGTCGGACTGTTCAGCCTTGTTCGGCTCCTGCTTGTCCTGCTTGCGGTTGGATGAGCCCGCGGCGCCGATGCCATCCTGTCCGGATTTTTTTGTCGCCTCCTGCGGGTCGTCGGTCGTCATCCCAACCGCGCGGGGGCCATTGCCGAGATCCTCAAGGCCCTTGCGGCTCGACTCACGGTCGACCAGCTTGACCGGGTTGAAGTAGCTGGCGACGGCCGCCTTGGTCTGTTCGTTGGCGGCGTTGATCAGCCACATGACCAGGAAGAAGCACATCATGGCGGTCATGAAGTCGGCGAAGGCAATCTTCCAGACGCCGCCATGATGGGCTTCGTCGTGGTCGTCATGGGCCCGCCGCACGATGATGATCTCGTGCCTGCCGTGCTCGGCCTCGGCGACACTCATGACAAGACCTCGGAAAGGGTTGCCGACCATTCGGCGATGCGTGTTTCGAACACGGCCTCGTCGATGGTCACCGTCAGGTCGAAGCCGGGCGCCTCGATGAAGTCGAGATTTGCAATGCGTGGTCCAAGCGATGCCTTCAGCGTTTCGAACAGCGACAGCGGTCCGCGCACCGCGATGCGCACCGCTTCGCCATCGCCGACGGCTTCGCGAACCGCGCCGGCAAGCGCCTCGAGCGAGCGCTTCTGCAGATCGTCGCTGACAACGCCGCCGATGATGCGGGCGACCGTGGCGGCGACGAGGTCCGTCACGCGCGTCTCCATGGCGTCGATGCGCAGCGAGACCGCCTTGCCGATATCACCGCCGAAGCTTTCGAGAAAAACCCGTGCTTCCTCGGCATTCGCCTGGCGCTCCGCTTCCAGGGCCGCGTCATGGGCAGCGACAAGCCGCTCCGCCAGCGTTGCCTCCGCCTGCGCAACGGCCTCGGCGATCAGCGTGCCGATATCGGCCTTCGGTGCGGGTGCTTCCGGTCTGTGTTCGGACGTGGCCTGAGGCTGGCTGACGCGCGGCGCGCGCGTACCGAAATCAGGGAGAAGATCGAAAAGGGCTGCGGAGGCCATGGTTTATGCCGCGACTTCCTGGGCCGCCCATTTGCGCAGGATCTGCGCGGTGCGCTCCTCATTGAGGTCGACCATGCGAGCAAGCCGCTCTTGTGGCGCCGGCCTGATCTTCTGGCGAAGATCGTCGAGCGCATTGGTGCCGGGCCGCGAGTTGGGCAAGGCGCCGATGGCGGCGCCCGCATCGGCGGAGGCGGCTGCCTCCGGTGTCGGCAGCGAACGCTGGACTTCATCGAAATTCGGACCCGACAAAGCGGGTGTCGCCTTTGCCGTCAGCGCCGCCGCCATCGGCCGCAGGCCGAAGAAGGCAACCAGGAAGACGACGACGATGAAGGCGCCGGCGTTGATCAGCGTGCCGGCATGCTGGCCGACGGAATCCAGCATTCCGGCCTGCGGGATCGCCTCGCCGTCCAGCCCGTCGATGAATTCGACCGCCGAGACGTCGATGACGTCGCCGCGCTTGTCATCGAAGCCGGTGGCGGAACTGACCATCTTCTGGATCTCGGCGACGCGCTTGGCGATCTGCTCGGGGGTCGCGTCCTTGCCCAGGATCGCCTTCAGCCGGTCCTGGTTGACGACGACGGCGATCGACATCTTGGTGACGGTGTAGCCGTTGGAAACAGTGGCGATCTTCTTGGAGTTGATCTCGTAGTTGGTGATCTCTTCCTTGCGGTCGTTGGCCGAAGAGGTTTGCGGACCGTCTGTGCTGGTCGCCTGGGTCTCGGGCAGGTTCTGTTCGACGCTGGCCGGGGTCGAAGCCTGCTTCTGGTTGCTGTTTTCATTGGCGCGCACCGACTGCACCGAGCGTTCGACGCGCGACTCCGGATCGAAGATCGTCTCTTCGGTCTGGCGGGTGTCGGTGTTGACGTCGGCCTTGACGCTGGCGCGGAAATTGTCGGGCCCGAGATAGGCGGTGAGCGCGCGGCGGATGTTGTCGCCGATCTGCGCTTCCACGGTCTGCTCGACGCCGAGCGTGCGGGCCGCACTGGTGTTGGAGGGATCATCGCCGGCGGCCAGCAGGTTGCCGTTGGAATCGAGCACCGTCACCTTGTCGGCCGACAGGCCGGGGACGGCGGCTGCGACGAGATGGCGGATCGACATGGCGCTTTTCTCGGCGTCGATGCCGGCATAGCGGATGACGACCGATGCCGAGGGCTGCTGTTCGTCGCGGCGGAAGTTGGCGCGCTCGGACATGACGATGTGGACGCGCGCCGCCTTGATGCCTGAGATGGATTGGATGGTGCGTGCGATCTCGCCTTCGAGTGCACGCACGCGGGTGATTTGCTGCATGAACGAGGTCAGGCCCATCGCGCCGACATTGTCGAACAGCTCGTAGCCGGCATTGGCGCTGGTCGGCAGACCTTTTTCGGCAAGCAGCATGCGCGCCTGCGCCGTGGTGSCGGCCGGCACCAGCACGGWGGTTCCRTCGGCGCCGACRTCGAAGCCGATRCCGGCCTCGCCCAGCACCAGGCCGATCTGGTTCACGTCGGAGCGATCGAGGCCGACATAGAGCGTGTCGTAGGCCGGACGGTTGAGGTACACCGAGGCGATGCCGATGACGCCCATCACCAGAACGGCGATGCCCGCCAGCATGGCGAGGCGCTTCACACCAAASCCGCGGAGGTTAGAGATGATGCTCTGGATCTGTTCCGGCACGATAGAGCGACTCCCAGCATGATTGTCCGCCGGAACACTAGCCCTCGAAGCTTGTGCGAAAATGAAATCGGGCCGCGCTTGCGGCGCGGCCCGTGAATTGGATGTGGGTATCTGTCAGTTACGGCTGAATTAGCCGTTCTTGAACAGCGACAGGATCGACTGCGATGAGCTGTTGGCGATCGACAGTGACTGAATGCCGAGCTGCTGCTGCACCTGCAGCGCCTGCAGGCGGGTCGATTCCTTGTTCATGTCGGCATCGACGAGCTGGCCGACGCCGCGGTCGATGGAGTCCATCAGGCTCTGCGTGAAGGTCTTCTGCAGGTCGATGCTGCTTTTGGCGGCGCCGAGGATGGTGGCCGAGTCGGTCAACTGGCTCATGACCTTGTCGATCTTGTTGACCATCTGGGTGATGATGTCGTCGGTCACGCCCGGCGCCGTGATGTCGAGATTGAAGGCGGAGACGTTGTCGACCTTGGCGACCGCCCCCGCCGCCGTCTGGCCAGCGGTGTTGGCGGCGATGTCCGTGCCGCCGCCGGCGATCGCAGCCGAATAGGCGGTGTCGTAAAGGTTCTGGGCGGCCGCTGTCGCGTAGACGGACGTCTTGCGGTCGAGAGTGCCCTGGTTCTTGACGGCGGTGGGGAGCCCGTTGTCGAACAACTTGGTGCTCTCGACATCGATGTCGATCGTTCCGAGCGAGATGGCGCCCGACGAGGAGCGGTTGAAGGACGAGACGATCTTGGCGTTGGCCTGGACGCCATCGTTGGCGGCAGCGACCTGCGTTGACGTCACCGACAGATAGTTCGAGCCGGAGAAAGTGGCCGCGTCGGCAAACGACTTCATCTGCGCCTGAAGGGAGGTGATTTCGGTCTGCGTTTTTGCCTTGTTGGCATCCGTCTGGCCGATGGTCGAAAGCAGCTTGGTCTTGAGGTTGCCGATCGTCGTCAGGACGTTGTTCATGCCGGTGTAGGCGGTATCGACTTTCGAAGCGCCGAGGCCGAGCGCATCTTGCACCGTCGACAGCGCCTGGTTGTCGGAGCGCATGGTGGTGGCGATCGACCAGTAGGCRGCGTTGTCAGAGGCCTCGGAGACCCTGTAGCCCGTCGAAATCCGGGACTGTGTCTGTTCGAGCGATTTGTTGGTGGCGTTGAGGCTTTGAAGTGCTGTCAACGCCGCAGCGTTTGTCATGATGCTCGCCAAGAAACTCGCTCCTTTTTCCCAGGCCGGTCTTTCTCAAAAACCGGCGTTGCCCTCGCGAGCCGCTGGCCCGCCCATCGATTGCCGCCGTCCCGACCGGGCCGATTCGCCAATCCGTTGTAAGCTATGGTTAACCATGACTAGCTTGTTATGGTTAACGGCCTGTTAAAGGCCTGCTTTCGAGGGTTAAGAAACGAGGGTTGCGCGGGGCTGGAGCAAACGCAAAACGGGCCGCGCTTTTGGCGCGGCCCGTTGTTGTTTGGCTGTAACCGGTTGAGTGCGATCAGCCGCGGAAGAGCGACAGGATCGACTGCGACGAGCCGTTGGCGATCGACAGCGCCTGGACGCCGAGCTGCTGCTGAACCTGCAGCGCCTGGAGGCGGGTCGATTCCTTGTTCATGTCGGCATCGACGAGCTGGCCAACGCCGCGATCGATGGAGTCCATCAGGCTCGAGGTGAAGGTCTTCTGCAGGTCGATGGAGCTCTTGGCGGCGCCGAGCTTGGTGGCGGCGGTCGTCATGTCCTTGAGCGCGGCGTCGACAACCGTCATCATCTGCGAGATCTGGCTATCGCTGGCGGCAGTGGTGCCCGAGAAGATGGCCAGGCTGGCGACCGAATAGGTGTCGGTGGCCGCAGCGGCGGCACCCAGGGTCGGAGCCGAAGCCGTGGCAGTCTCGGCGCCCGAGACGCCGAGGCGATTGGCGTCCAGGATGCCCTTCGAGGTCGCGGCGGTGCCGGCTTCATACAGCTTGATGCTTTCGACGTTGACGTCGATCGTCGAGATCGAAACCGCGCCGGCGGAGCTGCGGTTGAAGGCCGAAACGACCTTGACGTCGGCGGCAGTAGTGGCCGTCGCGCCGCTGTTCACGGACAGCATGTTGGTGCCGGAGAAGGTGGCGCCGTCGGCGTAACCCTTCAGCTGCGCCTGCAGCGCGGCGATTTCGACCTGGGTCTTTTCCTTGGCAGCGTCGGTCTGGCCATAGGAGCCGGTCAGCTTCTGCTGGATCGCGTTGATGGTGGTGATCGCGCTGTCCATGCCGGTGTAGGCGGTGTCAACCTTCGAGGCGCCGAGGCCGAGCGAGTCCGAAACGGTGGACATGGCCTGGTTGTCGGAGCGCATCGTGGTGGCGATCGACCAGTAAGCGGCGTTGTCCGAAGCCTGGGAGACGCGATAGCCCGTCGAGATGCGGGCCTGGGTGGTGTCGAGGTTCTTCTGGGTGGCGTTCAAGCTCTGCAGAGCGGTCAACGCCGAGGCGTTGGTCATGATACTGGCCATGGCTACTCGTACCTTGTTTTTACAGGTGTTTTTTGCATACCGGATTGTCCGGTATGACGGAGCGGCATCATGCCAATGACCGTTGTTTTTGGGTCACCCGCCATCTGCGAGCGACTATGGCGGCGAGTCCCTACCAAAGGACTAAATCGGACGGTTAATCGAAAATAATTTGAGAAAAATTCGACGCCGTCTCGGCCACCGCCCGGTTCTTCCGGGCAGTCCAGGCGCAAGCCGAGAGCGCGAGGCTAGTTGAASGATCGCACCAGGCTGCCGACSARMAGRTTCCAGCCGTCGATCAGGACGAAGAACAGGATCTTGAACGGCAACGACACCACGGTGGGCGGCAGCATCATCATGCCCATCGCCATGGTGATGGTGGCGACGATCAGGTCGATGACCAGGAATGGCAGCACGATCAGGAAGCCGATTTCGAAGCCGCGCCTGATCTCGGAGATCATGAAGGCAGGAACCAGGATGCGCAGGTCGACCGTCTCCTTGGCAACGACCTGGCCGCGTTCGCGGGCGAGGTCGGCGAAGAGGTCGAAGTCCTTGTCGCGCACATTGTGCAGCATGAAAGTGCGGAACGGATCCGAGATCTTCTCGAAGGCCTCGGTCTGGCTGATCTGGTTGTCCATCAGCGGCTTGACGCCGGTGTTCCAGGCCTGATCGAAGGTCGGCGCCATGACATAGAAGGTCATGAACAGCGACAGCGAAATCAGGATGAGGTTTGCCGGCGTCGACTGCAGGCCGATGCCGGCGCGCAGGATCGAGAAGGCGATGACGAAACGGGTGAAGCTCGTCACCATGATCAGCAACCCCGGCGCCACCGACAGAACGGTCAGCAGGCCGAACATCTGGATGATGTAGCCCACGGTGGTGCCGTCGGCCTTGCCGATGCCGCCGAGGTCCAGCTGCTGCGCCGCCGCGATCGATGTGGCGGCGCCGATCAGCGCCGCGGCGAGAAGGAACTTCTTCATTCGAGCAGCAATGTCCTGATGAGAACCTGTTTGGCGTGCCCCTGGCTGCGGATCGAGGCGCGTTCCTCGAGATCGGCTTTCAGGTGCTGGTAACCGCTGGCGCCCTCGACCTGATGCATCTTCAGCGTGCGCACGAAGGCCAGAAGGTCCTGTTGGATGTCCTCCGCCATCGCCGGCGGCTGCGGCGCGTCGTAGACCACGGATACTTCCATCCTGATCCAGGTGTCGGCGGGGGAGGCGATGTTGGTGGTGATCGGCGCCAGTGCGACGAGCGTCGGCCCCGTGCCTGGCTGTTGCGCGGCGGCGGGCTCGGCTACCTTGCCCTCATTTTCAGGCGCGGCCGGCACAGATGACGGTGCGCCGACGCCCTTGAGATAGCCGCCGGACATCCAGCCCATGCCAATGGCGGCGGCCGTCACCACCAGCAGCATGGCGCCCTGGACGACAAGGGAAGGACCCTTGCGTGGCTGAAGCTGTTCGACATTGGCCACGGTGCTTGTTCCCCAATCCCTAGAACGGAAGAACCTGGTCGAGAATCTGCTGGCCGTAGGCCGGCTGCTGGATCTCGGTGATGCGGCCACGGCCGCCGTAGGAGATGCGCGCCTCGGCGATGCGTTCGTAGGGGATCGTGTTCTCGGCGCCGATATCGGCCGGCCGCACGATGCCGGCGATGGTCAGCACCCTCAGTTCGGCATTGACGCGCACTTCCTGCGACCCTGTGATCATCAGATTGCCGTTCGGCAAGACATCGGTGACGATCGCCGCGACATTGAGCTCAAGCGTTTCCGACCGCTTGATCTCGCCATCGGCAGTCGTGTCCGTGCCGGACGAGAGAGCGCCAGAGCCCTTGCCCGCGGTGCTCAGCTTGTCCCATTGCGCGCTGATGTCGTAACCAAGTTTGCGGTTGGCGGTGCGGCTTCGGTCGTTCTGGTTCTTGAAGTTGGCCCTGTCGTTGATAGAAATCTTGACGGTGAGAATGTCACCCTGCGACAGCGCCCGGGGATCGGTGAACAGTCGGCTCTGGCGGTCGTCCCACAACGAGAACTTCTTCACCGGCCCCCGAGGTGGCTCGGGGTATTTGTAGAGCGAAGAGGTGTTGCCGCCGTCGATGCCGGAGCCGACCGGCGACAGCGCCGGATCCTTGCCGACTTCCTTGAGATTGGTGCCGCAGCCGGACAGCGCCGCGACCGCGCACAGGATGAACATTCTGCGGATCATGACGGATCTACCCTTCGGGCTGCGCTGGCCATGATGCCGGTGAGCGTCGCCGCCGCCTTCTGGTCCATTTCGTTGAGGATGACGCCGGCCTTGCGTGAATCGAGCTTCATCAGGATGGCCGCGGCGAGGTCGGCGTTGACGATCGCCAGGCGTTCGGCCGCCGCATCGGGCTTCATGCCGGCATAGATCTTGACGACGCCGTCCTCGGCCCGGGCCAGGAACACTTCGCGCCGCTTCAGCCAGGTCTCGTATTCGGCCTTCTTCGCGTCCAGCGCTTTCATGCGCTCGTCGATGCCGGCCTGGAGTTGTTTCAATTCCTCGGCCTGCAAGGCATAGCGGCGGTCACGGGCGGCGTCGGCTATGTTGGAGCAGAAACGCTCGATCTCGCTCTGGTCCGGCGCCTTCTCCCGCGTCAGTTGCTGCGGCACCACTGCGGGCTGTGCTCCGGGCAGAACCTGGCGAACGACATCCTCACTGTGTGCGTCGCCACCGGAAACCGACATGGCCGCCATTGCCGCGGCCGCAAACAGGATTGCGCGGGAAGGGCGTCTTTCATGGGATGAGGGGGAGGAGATCATCGGCATCGCCTATTGGAGAACCAGATCGGCTTGCAGGGCGCCGGCCGACTTGATGCCTTGCAGGATGGCAATGATGCCGTCCGGCTTGACGCCGAGACGGTTGAGGCCGGAGACGAGGGTTTGCAGGTCGGGTCCGTCGAGCACCGCGACGCGGGCGTCGGGCCGGCTGGCGTCGATGGCGGTGAACGGTTCGACGGCGGTTTCGCCCTTGGAGAAAGGTTCGGGCTGCACGACGCGCGGCGCTTCGGTGATGCGCACSGTSAGCGTGCCGTGGCTGATGGCGACSCGCGAAATCTTGACKTCGTTGCCGATGACGATGGTGCCGGTGCGCTCGTCGATGACGACGCGGGCCGGCGTGTCSGAYTCGACSACCAGGTTYTCGATCTCGGCAWAGAAGCGGGCCGCCGAAACRTTCTTCGGMCGYCTGATTTGYACSGTGCGGGMATCACGCTCKSCCGCCACGCGCATGCCGAARCGCTGGCTGGTGTAGTCGTTGATGGCGTCGGCGATGCGGAYGGCGGTCGAAAAGTCGGGATTGCGCAGTTGCAGCGTCAAGATCGGCTGGTCGTCGAATTCGGCCTTGACCGAACGCTCGACAATGGCGCCGTTCGGCACCCGGCCGGCGGTCGGCACGCCTTGCGTCAATTGCTCGGCCTGCCCCTGGGCGGTGAAGCCCGAAACGATGACCGCGCCCTGGCCGACGGCGTAGATCTCGCCATCCGCCGCCTTTAGCGGCGTCATGATCAGCGTGCCGCCGGCAAGCGAGGTGGCGTCGCCCATCGAGGAGACGTCGATGTCGATGCGGGCGCCCGACTGCACATAAGGGGGCATGTTGGCGGTAACGATGACGGCGGCGACATTCTTGGCGCGCGCGCTGCCGCCTTCGGTGGCGATGCCGAGATTTTCCAGCATGGCGCGGATCGACTGCTCGGTGAATGGCGAATTGCGCAGGCTGTCACCCGAGCCGGCCAGTCCGATGACCAGGCCGTAGCCGACGAGCTGGTTGTCGCGCGAACTCTGCAGCTGGGCGATGTCCTTGATACGCGAGGCGACCTGGCCGGGCGGTAGCGAGCTCGGCCCGGGCGAAACGCGGAACATGCGGGTGGTGGTCGCCGGATCATATTCGGGATCGTTGTCGACGCCGCCGTTCCTGGCGGCGAGTTCGCGCTTGGCCTTGGGTGTCAGGCCGTCGGCCAGCGCCGGCTGCAGACCGAGCGTGGCCGCGAGCAGAAGGGCAAGCGGGCGCATCATGAAGCGCTGACCTGGATGGTTCCGTCGGCCATCACGGTGCCGGAGAGGATCTTGCCGCTGTCGCTGTTGCGAACCTTGATGACTTCGCCGGCCKAACCCGGCTGCAAGGTCACGGCGGTGGCCGATATCGTCAGACCACCGGCGATGAAGAAGACCTGCACGGCGGCGCCCTGTTCGACCAGCCATGCCTCACGAATGGCGGCTGACGGAATGTAGCGGCCGGGCAGCAGCGTGCGCTTGGCGATCTTGCCCTGGAGTTCCTCGGCAACAGTCGCCATGGCATCCGGCTTGTGCTTGCCCGGGATGAGGGTCACCTGCTTCAAGGCGGTGAGCTCGATGGTCTCGCCGGGATAGATGACGCGGTTGGGGATCAGCACGACCTCGCCGACAGGCTGATTGCTGGCGATCTGCGTTGCCGATTGGCCACTCGATTGGCTTGTCGATTCCTGGGCGAAAGCCGGCATGCCGCCGGACACCAGCGCAAGGATCAGCGCGGTGCGGCGGAATGCGGAGCAGGAGATCGGCATGGCCATCATCCGTTACCTGATGTTCTTGGAGACGACCGAGGCCATGTCGTCGGCGGCCTGGATCACCTTGGAATTCATCTCATAGGCGCGCTGCGCCGAGATCAGTTCGGTGATTTCCTTGACCGGGTCGACGTTGGAAGCCTCGAGATAGCCTTGCTGGATGGTGGCGAAGCCGGGATCGCCTGGTACGCCGACATTGGCCGGGCCGGAGGCTGCCGTTTCCTGGAACAGATTGTCGCCGAGCGGCGCGAGCCCCGCCTCGTTGGCGAAATTGGCGATCTGCAGCTGGCCGAGCGACTGCAGGTCGGTCTGGCCGTCGATGCGGGCGAAGACCTGGCCGGTCTTGTTGACGATGACCTCGACCGCATCGGTCGGCACGGTGATGGCCGGAATGACACTGGCGCCATCCACCGTTACCAGCTGGCCGGTGGCGTTGGTGTTGAAGGCGCCGGCGCGGCTGTAGAGCGTGCCGCCGTCGGCGCCCTCGATCTGGAACCAGCCCCTGCCGGTCAACGCCATGTCGAARCTGTTGCCGGTGCTGGTCAGTTCGCCCTGGGTGTGCACGTTGCGCACGGCTGTCGTCTTGACGCCGAGGCCGATCGAAACGCCCTCCGGCACCAGCGAGGCGTTGGAGCGGTTGGGCACGCCTTGCGTGCGGTCGACCTGGTAGAGCAGGTCGGAGAATTCGGCGCGCGCCCGCTTGTAGCCGGTGGTGTTGATGTTGGCGATGTTGTTGGCGATGACTTCCAGATTTGTCTGCTGGGCATTCATGCCGGTGGCGGCGATGGCGAGTGCTTTCATGCCCTAACTCCTCAAATACCCATTCGACTGACTTCGAGATAGGCCGATACGACCTTGTCGCGGATGGCGACGGCGGTCTGAAGCGCCTGCTGGGCGCTCATCACGGCATCGACCACCTGACGGGTGTCGGCATCGCCCTTGAGCGCCTGCAGCGACACCTGCTCGGCGTTTTGCATCGTGTTGACGGTCTTGGAGGCCGCCTGGCTCACCGCTTCGGCGAAGGAGGTGCCAAGGTTGCCGGCTGTCGCCGGCGCGACACCGCCCTGAAGCAGGTCGGTCGCCATATCGCCCAGCCCGGGCTTCAGGTTAAGCGCGCCGATGCCATTCACGATCATTGGTTCCTCATCAGGTCGATGGTCATTGAAATGAGGTCGCGCGCCTGCTTCACGACTTGCAGGTTGGCCTCATAGGAGCGGTTGGCCTCGGTCATGTCGGCCATTTCGATGAGCACGTTGACGTTGGGCATCTTGACGTAGCCCTTCTCGTCGGCGGCCTCGTTGCCAGGCTGGAATTCGACGGGAAAATCACTCGGATCGCGGTCGATCGAGTTCACTTCAACCGTCGAGCTGCCGGAGGTCCGGTCAAGCTCTGAGACGAAGCTGATGGTCTTGCGGCGATAGGGGTCGGCGCCGGGGGTGGTGCCGGTCGACTGGGCGTTGGCGAGGTTTTCCGAAACCACGCGCAGGCGCTCGGACTGGGCGCCGAGGCCGGATGCTGCGACTTTCAGGGCTGCGGTCAGCGCGTCCATGGTCAGCTCTTCACCGCCATCATCATCATCGAATGGAAGGCCTTGACGATCGCCGTGTTGAGCTCGAAGGAGCGGCGCACCTCGCCGGCCTTGAGAAGCTGGTCTTCAAGCACGACGGTGTTCTTGGACGGCATGATCACGCCGTCATCTTCCTGCGGCTTGATGGTGAAGCCGGCATTGGTCGCCGCGCTGCCGAGATGGCCTTCCTCGGTGGTCTGCAGCGACACGGCGGTACGGTCGAGCACCTTTTCGAAGGGCTCGACATCGTTTGCCGTGTAGCCCGGCGTGTTGGCGTTGGCGATGTTGCCGGCGATCGCCGACTGTCGCACGGAAAGCCACTGCGCTTGCTTGGCGGCGAGATCGAAAAGGGAAACGGGCTCCATGGGAATCTCCGGGCATGTGCCCAAAGACTAGGCCGCCAGTCTTGCGCGGACCTTGCGGTCGACCGCTAGAGCATGAGGCCGAAAAGCGAGAAGCGGTATTCTCGGACAAACGGGCGCCGTTTGTCCGAGAATACCGCTCTGGCAGAGCCGTGGCTGCCTTACCTGGAAAGCTGGATCACCTGGTCGGTGCTGGTCAGCATGACCCACTTGCCGTTGCGCTGCTCGATCGACGATACCGTGCTCGAGTCCGGCAGCGTCGAGCCGCGCTGGACGATCCACAGGCCGGTGTCGTCCTCGATCATGGCGCGGCCGTTGGCGACATGGACCATGCGGAATTTCGCGACATCGGCGGGGAAGGGCTGGTCGCCGGGCGGCTGTGCCGGGGTGGCGTCATCCTGCACCGTTCCGGTGGCGAGCAGGTCGATGCTGGTGTTAGGGACGTCCTTGGCCGTCAGCGGCGCGCTGCGCGAGGCGACCACGCCGCCACCCGCGCGTCCCGAATTGGTGCCGGTGCCGCCAAACTTGATCGCCTGAACGCCGAACTGCTCCTGGTTGAAGAAGATGTACCAGGGAAACAGCGCGCAGATCAGGCCGAGCGTGACGCCGAGCGCGGCGATGACGAAGTCGCTTCGCCGGTCGGCCTTCTTGCTCAATTTTGGAAATTGCGCCTTTGGTGGTTGCGGCCATTCGGTGACCGGGAACAGGCCGTCGATCAGCGATTCGCGGCTTGCCTGCGTCATCTCGGCAGGCTCTACGCGAGGGACCACATGCATGGCGGACACGGCAGCCTGAGCCGGAACAGGCTCGGATCTGGGTATAGCCGGCTTGGTTCTGGCCAGAGCCGGCTTGGCCGCTCTGGCCAAAACAGCCGCGGTCTTGGCGGCTATGGCGCTGGCAACCTTGGCCTTGGCGGCCCTCTCTTCCTCGTCCCGAGCTGCCTCGGCGGCGTTCGCCTCGGCGATCATCTCGTTCAGGATGCGCTCGGTATATTGGCGTTCAGTCTCCTGATTCGGCATTCAGCTTTCCCTTGAGATGGCGGGCGAGATCGGAGAATRGATCGGCTGACGGGCGGTCCCTGGGCGATTGCGTCAGCGCCTCGTAGATCAGCGGCACCTGGCGCACGGCGATGTCGAGTTCGGCGTCGGCGCCGCCCTGATAGGCGCCGAGCAGGCGGATGTCGCGCGTGTCCTCGAAGCGCGAGATCATCGACTTCAGCCGCGTCACCAAAG
>NZ_JBFUGJ010000014.1:0-53146 GCF_056402975.1 Mesorhizobium sp. P3_A9
GCTCAATCCCGCGCATTTCGCGCTGCATATGAGGTTCTGAGTGATGCCGGACACGCTTGATCGCGCCATGGGCGCGCTTGTCGGTGGAGCACTCGGAGACGCGCTCGGCATGCCGACGCAGCTTTTGTCGCCGGTCCGCATYGCCGAACTCTACGGCCATGTCGAGGATTTCATCGCGCCCTTCGCCGGCCATCCGGTGTCGAAGGGGCTCGCGGCCGGCACCATCACCGATGATACCGAACAGGCGCTGCTGCTCGGCCGCATCCTGGTTGAGTCCGGCGAGCGTTTCGACCATGCCCGCTGGGTCAACGCGCTGCTCGACTGGGAGCGCGAGGTGAAGGCGCGCGGCAGCTACGATCTTCTGGGGCCGTCAACCAAGCGCGCCATCGACGCCATCAACAATGGCGTGCCGGCCGAGGAGGCGGGACGCAGCGGCGACACCAATGGCGCGGCCATGCGCATCGCGCCGGTCGGCATCATGATGCCGCTGGAGCCGCTCGACACGTTCGTCGCCAAGGTGGCGGAGACCTGCCRGGCAACGCACAACACCTCGATCGCCATAGCGTCGGCCGCAGCGGTTGCGGCCGCCGTCAGCCGTGGCGTTGCCGGCGGTGACTGGCGCGCCGCGTCCGACAGTGCCATCGCGGCAGCGAGGCGAGGGGCGACGCTTGGCCATTGGGTGACCGGCGGCGACATAGCCGCGCGTATCGTCTGGGCGCAGGATCTGGTGCGCGGCAAGGTGATGAGGGATGCGATCCGGCTGATCACCGATCTGGTCGGCACCGGCGTCGCCAGCCAGGAATCGATTCCGGCGGCCTTCGCCGTGCTGGAGGTCGCTGGCGGCGACCCATGGCAAGCGGCTGAGATCAGCGCCAATCTCGGYGGCGACACCGACACGATYGGCGCCATCGCGGCCGGCATGGCCGGCGCCTGCRCCGGCTTTTCACGACTGCCAAGCGAACGCGTCGCCAGCCTCAGGGGCATCGACATGGCGGAAGTCCAGGCGCTGGCGGTCGATCTCGTGGCGGCACGGGCGTCGAAGGGTAGCGTGCCGAAAACCGGTTCCGGCAAGGACGCGGCGGCATGAGCGGGCGCCTCGTCCATATCGGCAGCGCGGTGGTCGACTATGTCTACCGCATCGACGCCTTGCCGGCGCCCGGCACCGAGAAGACGGCATCGAGCTATGCGCAGGTCGCCGGCGGCGGCTTCAACATGATGGTCGCTGCCACCCGCACCGGTATGACAGTGGTGTTCGGCGGCCAGCTCGGCAGCGGGCCGAATGGCGACTTCCTGCGCGCCGCCTTCGCCGCCGAGCGCATCGAAACGCTGACCCTGCCGTCCCCTGTGATGGACAGCGGCAATTGCGTCGCCATGATCTCGAGCGATGCCGAACGCACTTTCGTGTCATGGCCAGGTGCTGAAAGTGTGCTCAGCCTCGACATGATGGCGCCGGTCTCGGTGGCGCCTGGTGATTGGGTGTTCACCTCGGGCTATACGCTGAGCTATCCCCACAGCCGCGACGCGCTCACCGACTGGATCGAGGCGCTGCCGGAAAACATTCCCTTTGTCTTCGACCCGACGCCGGTCATTGCGGACATTCCACGCCCGATCCTGTCGCGGGTGCTTGGCCGCACCACATGGCTTAGCTGCAACATGACGGAAGCCGTCGAGGTTGCCGGCCCTGGCGATGTCGAGGGCCTCGCGGCGCGGCTGCTTGCCGACCATTGCCCGCAGGCCGCAGGTGTCGTCATCCGCTCCGCCGCCAAGGGCTGCCATATCAGGCTGGCCGACGGCAAGGCGCAAACCATCGCCGGGTTCAAGGTCGATGCCATCGACACCAATGGCGCCGGCGACACCCATATCGGCGCTTTCGTCAGCGCGCTGGCGCGCGGTGTGCCACCCTTCGAGGCGGCGCGCTACGCCAATGCGGCGGCGGCCATTTCGGTGACCCGTCATGGCGGTTCATCGGCGCCGACCGATGCGGAAATCCAGACTTTCCTGAGCCAGGCCAATGGTCCTTCGACCGGCACGCCGGGCCAGACAAAGAAGGCCCATCAGACAGCCTGACAAGCCCGGGAAGCGGGCAAACAAAGAGAGGAACCAACATGCGCATGCCAAGACTGACTGCTCTGCTGACGGCCACCGCCGTCTTCACCACCGCGCTCACGCTGGCCGCCAGTGCCGCTGAAGTGCATGTGCTCAACTGGAAAGGCTACGGCGCCGACGAGCCATGGGCCGTCGAGGCCTTCGAGAAAGCGACCGGCAACAAGGTCGTCAACGACTTCTTCAATTCCGAACAGGAAATGCTGACCAAGATCCGGACCAATCCCGGCCTGTACGACGTCGTCATGATCAACGCCGCCTTCAACGACCAGGCGATGGCGGAAAAGCTGATCCAGCCGATCGATACCTCGAAACTGCCGAACTATGCCGACATCAGCAAGGACAAGGCCGGCTCGCCGATGCTCGACCATGACGGCAAGGTCTATGGCGTGCCGTGGGTATGGGGCCTGACGGCGCTTGCCATCAATGAAAAATCCTTCGACAAGCCGCCGACGTCGATCGCCGAAATGTGGGATCCCGCGCACAAGGGCCGCGTCGTCATCCGCGACGACGCCGTCGAGGCGGTGCAGTTCGGCGCCATCGCCACCGGCCAGAACATCAACGACATCAAGGATATGGATGCGGTCAAGACGAAGCTGACTTCGCTGATGCCGCAGATCAAGACTTTCTGGAGCTCGGAGAACGACTGGAACCAGATGGTCGCCTCCAACCAGATCGACATCGGCACCTACTGGAGCGGCTCGGCCGACCGCGCCAAGACCCACTTCAAGCTGCCGGTTTCGCTGGTCATTCCGCAAGAAGGCGCCGTCGCTTGGCTCGACGCGTTCTCGATCCCGGCGGGTTCGAAGAATGTCGAAGGCGCGCAGGCCTTCATCAACTGGATGATCGACCCGAAATTCTATGTCGAATGGGTCACCAAGGTCGGCGCCCCGGTTTCCGCCAACACCAAGGCGGTGGACGCGCTGCCGCAGGATGCCTTCAACCGCAAGGTGATGGGYGATCCTGAGGTCGCCAAGCGCATCCAGTTCCAGGCGCCGATCACCGACGCCCAGCGCGAGGCCTATCTGGCGCTCTGGCAGCAGCTCAAGGTCGACGTGAAGTAAAGTTCGCGTCCGGACCAGCCGGCGGTTCGCGCCGGTTGGTCCTTCAATCCTGGGGAGGAGRGTGGCATGGCAGCACAGAGCGCGACCGCATCGCGCAGCGGGTTGAGATCGGCGCTGCCGCTGCTGGCACCGGCCTATCTCTGGCTGACGGTGGCGATCTTCCTGCCGCTTTCGGCGATGGTCTTTTTCTCCTTCATGACGGAGCTGCCGCTATCGGGAAAGCCTTGGGCGTTCACGCTCGGCAACTACGCCGCCTTCTTCTCGCAGAGCCTCTATCCGACACTGCTGCTCGCTTCGCTGCGGCTCGGCCTCGAAGTGACTTTATGGTGCATCGTCATCGGCTATCCTGCCGCTTACGTACTGGCCAAGGTGCTGAAGGGCCGCAGCCGCGAGGCGATTTTTCTCCTCGTCATCCTGCCCTTCTGGTCGAACGGGCTGGTGCGCATCTTCTCCTGGGCAATGGTGCTGCGCGAGGGCGGCATTCTCGATACGGCGCTCAATGCGGTGCTGCCGTTCAAGATCAACATCGATCTCATGTATTCCTATCCCGCCGTCATCATCGGGCTGGTGCACTCTTACGTGCCCTACATGGTGCTGACCTGTTATCTCACTTTGCAAGCGATCGACGACTCGCTGATCGAGGCCGGGCGCTCGCTCGGCGCGTCGCGGCTGCAGGTGCTGAAGCGGGTGATCATCCCGCTGTCGATGCCCGGCCTGGTCGCGGGGGCGGCACTCATCTTCGTGCCAGTCGTCGGCTCGTTCATGGAGCCGCGCATTCTCGGCGGCCGCACCGGCACCTTCTACGGCACTGTCATCGAGGACCAGTTCGTCGCCGTGTTCAACTGGCCGCTGGGTGCCGCGCTCTCCTTCATCCTGCTGGCCGTGGTGCTGGTCATCCTGGCGATTGCCTCGCCGGTGCTGCGGAGGGCTGCGTGATGATGACGACCCGCATCCTCGAAGGACTTGGCCGGTTCTATATCTTTCTGCTGCTCGCCTTCCTCTATCTGCCGATCATCATCATGGCGCTGATGTCTTTCAACGTCTCGCCCTTTTACCAGCTGCCGTTCGAGTGGACGACGGAATGGTACGCCTCGCTGTGGCAGAACGACCAACTGATCGCGGCCACCTGGAACAGCCTGGAGATCGCAATCATCACCACCATCATCAGCGTGGTGCTCGGCTCGGCGGCGTCGCTGGCGCTCTACCGCTATGAATTCCCTGGCAAGAAAGTGCTGCAGGCGCTGCTGTTTCCGCCGATCGCCATTCCGTGGCTGATCACCGGTACGGCGATGCTGATCTTCTTCTTCGGTGTCGGCATCGGGCGCGGCCTGTTCGCCATCCTGCTTGGCCATGTCGCGCTGGCGCTGCCCTATGTCATCGTCGTCGTCTCGGCCCGGCTGCAGACCTTCGCGCCCGAGCTGGAAGAGGCGGCGCGCTCGCTCGGCGCCAACCAATGGCAGGTCACAATGCGGGTCACGCTGCCCTGGATCATGCCCGGCGTCATCGCCGGCGGGCTGTTTGCGTTCGCCGTGTCGTTCGACCAGTTCGTCGTCTCCTACTTCCTGGCGACGCCGGGCCAGACGACGCTGCCGGTCGAAATCTACGCCGCGATCCGCAAGGGTTTCACGCCCGAGATCAATGCGGTCTCGACGATCATCATCGTCGTGTCGATGGCGCTGATGCTGCTGACGGCACGGTTCTTCAAATTCGGTGGAGAGAAATAATGGCCGGCGTGCAGGTATCGAACGTCTCGCGCAGTTTTGGCGCGCACAAGGCGCTGGATGACGTCTCCATCGACTTCGCCGATGGTGGCTTCTACGCGCTGCTCGGACCGTCGGGAAGCGGCAAGACCACGCTGCTCAGGCAGATCGCCGGCTTCGATTTTCCCGATTCCGGCCGCATCGCCATCGGCGGTGAAAGTGTGGAACGCGTGCCAGTCGAAAAGCGGCGCATCGGCATGGTGTTCCAGAACTATGCGCTGTTCCCCAATATGAGCGTCGCCGACAATGTCGCCTTCGGCCTGTCGGTGCGCGGCGAAGCCAAGGCGGTGATCGCCACCGAAGTGCAGCGCGCGCTGGACCTCGTGCAATTGGGCAAGCTCGGCGTCCGCCGTCCGCACCAGCTGTCGGGCGGCCAACGCCAGCGCGTCGCACTCGCCCGCGCCATCGTCACCAAGCCGCGCGTGCTGTTGCTCGACGAACCGCTCGGCGCGCTCGACAAAGCGCTGCGCGTCGACATGCAGATCGAGCTCAAGCGCATCCAGCGCGAGATCGGCATCACCACCATCTTCGTCACCCACGACCAGGAAGAAGCGCTGACGATGAGTGACCGCATTGGCATCTTGCGCGATGGCAAGGTGGTGCAGGAAGGGCCGCCGGAGGAAATCTACGACCGGCCGAAAAGCGAGTTYGCCGCGACYTTCCTCGGCGACGCCAACATYTTTCGCGGCGACTCSACSGGCAACGGCATCAGGCTGCCGGATGGCACAGCAATCGCGGCCGGCGCCGGCCCGACGCTTGCCGCCGGTGCCAAGGCGAGCTGCGCCGTACGGCCCGAGCGCATCCGGATTGGCATCGACGCAGGGGCTTCGGATGCCGCCAATGCCAACATGCTCAAGGGCCAGGTTTCCAAGCGCATCTTCGCCGGCAACAACAGCACCTATTTTGTCGAGCGTGCCGGCCAGACGCTGAAGGTCATCGTGCAGAACACCGGTGCCGACAGGCTGGCCGAAGGGCAGGATGTGGTGCTGCGCTGGTCGCCGGAAAGTACGGTGTTGATCGCGGCGGGTTGATTGATGGCATTGACAGCTGGGGCGCTGTCCCGCCATCAGGTCGAGTAAGGCCTGGAACACACCGATGACGCTTGAGCTGACCGCACAGGACCAATCCATGCTCGACGGCGGGCAAGGCCCATCCGCGGCCGCCGCGATGAAGATCCTCGTTGCCTTTTCCAACGCCATCGGCGCAGGCAGTCTGCTCGACATATCAGGCGCCCATATCGACGGATGCCTCTATCACGGCAAGGCCGGGCTCGATTTCGTCGAGCGGCTGGTCGAGGGCAGCGGCCGTGTGCAGGTGCCGACGACGCTGAATGTCGGCTCCTTCGATCTCATCCATCCCGGCATGGTGAAAATGCCGGTGGCGGAAGAGGTGCCGGCGCGGCGGTTGATGAAGGCGCATATGGAGCTTGGCTGCCAGGCGACCTTCACTTGCGCGCCGTATCAGACGCGGTTTCGGCCCAGTTTCGGGCAGCAGATCGCATGGGGCGAATCCAACGCCATCGTCTTTGCCAATTCGGTGATCGGCGCGCGCACCAATCGCTATGGCGATTTCATCGATTTGTGCTGCGCCATGACCGGACGCGCGCCGGCCTGGGGCCTGCATCTCAGCGAAAACCGGCGTGGCCGCATCCTGTTCGAACTGGACATCGCCGAGGCCGAACCAAGCGACAGCCTGTTCGTCGGTGTCGGGCTGATCATCGGGCAATTGAGTGGCGACCGCGTTCCGGTCATTGTAGGCCTGCCGCAGCCGCGCGATGAGGACCAATTGAAGGCGCTGGGCGCGGCGGCGGCGACGACGGGCGCGGTGGCGCTGTTCCATGCGGTCGGCATCACGCCGGAGGCCAGGACGCTCGACGAAGCGTTCCACGGCCATGTGCCGGAAGAGACAATCCGCATCACCCGTGCCGATCTCGATCATGCGCTTGCAAGGCTGTCGATGGTGCCTGACGGCGCGCTGCTTTCGGCGGTTTCGCTCGGCACGCCGCATTTCTCGCATGAGGAATGGATGCGCCTGTTGCCGCTGCTGCGCGAGGCAGCCCCTGGCCGGGGCATCCCGATCTACGTCAACACGGGTCGCGCGACGCTGACGCGGCTGCAGGAGGAGGGCGCGCTGGCCGGGATGGAAGCGTTCGGCCTGATCCCCGTCGCCGACACCTGCACCTATGTCACCTCCATCCTCGAGCGGCTCGACGGCGTGGTGATGACCAATTCCGGCAAGTGGGCGCATTACGCGCCGGGCAATATCGGCGTGACCGTCGCCTTCGCCGACATGAAGGATTGCATCCGCTCCGCGGCGGTCGGGCATGTCGTGCGGAGCGCCTCATGACGCAACCGGTTGCAATGGCAGTCGAACGGCTGGGCACTTTCCAACTCGCCGGTGAGGCCGATGGCCTGGCTCTGGTGTTGACGCAGCCGCTCAGCTTCTGGGGCGGCATCGACGCCGAGACCGGTGAAATCATCGATCATTCGCATCCGGCCCTCGGCCAGAACGTCGCCGGCAAGATCCTGGTCATGCCGAGCGGACGCGGCTCGTCCTCCTCGTCCTCGGTGCTGGCCGAAGCGATCCGCCGGGGGACGGCGCCGGCCGGCGTTCTTTTGCTGCGGCCGGACCCGATCCTGGCGGTGGGGGCGATCGTCGCCGAGTTTCTCTACGCCATACATATGCCGCTGGTGGTCTGCGACATTGCGGGGATTGTTCCCGGCGATGGGATCGCAATTGGCGTTGGTGCGGATGGCTCGGCGATCGTTAGAGTTCATCCAGCCATCAGCCCCGCGGCACCCCGCCGCCAATAGGCAGCCGCCAGCGTTTGATCGCGGCCGAGCCCCAGCGTGTCGCGCCAATATTCGCGCACGATCCTGGCGGCGTAGGCTTCCGCGGCGAACCAGCCGAAGGCCGAACCGTCCTGCGGCCATGCCACCGAGCGCACCGCCGCGGCCAGCAGCCTGTCCTCGCCCGCCGGCACGCCGTCCCGCGTCAGCCAGTGCAATTCGATGCCGGTGGCGTTGTCGACTTTCTGCTTCTCGCGCTCATCGGCGATTTCGACAAAGGCGACACCCCTGGTTTGCGCCGGCAAGGTTTCCAGCAGCCGCGCCAGTGCGGGGAGACCGGTTTCATCTGATCCCATGACATACCACTCGGCCTGCCGTACCGGGCGCCCGACCGGCCCCATGATGCCGACCTTCATGCCTGGTGCCGCCTGCATGGCCCAGGCGGAGCCGACACTGTCACCGGGATGGACGAGAAAATCGACATCGATGATGCCCCTGGCCACGTCAAGCGCGCGGATGGTGTAGACACGCGCCACCGGGCGCCGGTCGTCGGCGGGCCAGGCCGGCAGGCCGTTGCCGCCCAGCACCGGCCACAGCGGATCGGGCACATCTCGGGTCGGAAACAGCATGCGGATATGCATGCCGCCGAACTTGGCGAAGCGCGAGAGATTCTCGCCGGCGAGACGGATGCGGCGCATGTGCGGAGTGAGGTCGCGAACCTCCGTCACCACCATCTCGCGGAACTGGGCGAGGCTGGTTTCATCGGAGAGATCGCCGGTCCAGACGATCTCTGGGTTTTCCTCCCTGGCATAGACCTGGACTGCCGTGGCGAGCAGATCCTTGATGCGGGCGAGCCCGTCGCGGTCGACGGCGTTGGCCCGCATCACCAACTGCTCCGTGTCGATGGAGGCGCCGCCGAAGGCAAAGCGGAAATCGATGCGCTGGCCGTGATGCGAAGCATCGGCCTCGAAGCTCCGCAGCCTGTCGGTGATGCTGTCCATGTAGTCGGGTAGACGCCTCAGGTTGAGCCGCGCCTCGCAGGCCAGTTCGCGCACCGATGCTTGGCTCATGTTATCCTCCGATCCTGCCGGTGAGGGCAACCTTGAAGGTGCGGCCCTTGCCCTGTTCCGTTGCCGCCGTCGTCGACCATGCGCTTTGCGGGTCGGTGTAGGCGGTGTTGAAGACGTTATCGACGCCGAAATCGAGCTTCAGGTTGTCGTTGACGCGCCAGTTGGCGAAGACATTCACCAACTCGAAAGCGTCATCGACCACCGGGGTGGCATTCGGATTGGTGCGGCTGGTGCGGGTGATCTCGCCGATGCTGAGATACTGAGCGCCGATGGTGAGCTGGTCCTCCAGCATGCGGAAGCCGATCGTCGCCGAGAAGCGGTCGAGCGGCGTGTTGTTCAAGGCCTGGCCGGAATAGACGCCGCTGACCACCTTGGCGTCGATCAGCGCGCCGGCGAGGTTCACGAAACCCCAGCCATAATCGTAGACCATTTCGGCCTCGACACCCCTGAGGCGCGCGTCGCCGATGTTGATCGCCGTGCGCGGCAGCACGGTGAGGTCGACATCGATGTAATCCTCGACATCGGTGTGGAAGAGGTTGAGCTTGGCGCGCAGCCGGTCGCCCGCGGTCAGCACGTCGTCGTACTTGACGTTAATGCCGGCCTCCCAGTTCTTGGCGGTTTCCGGCTGCAGCAGAAGGTTGGGCCGGTAGCTGTCGCCGCCGCCATGCGCGCCGCCGCCGCGGAAGACATCCTGCAGGCCGGGCGCCCGGTAGCCTTCGGAATAGGTGCCGTAGAGCTGAAAACCTTCGAACGGGGTGACGCCGACAGTCAGGCGCGGCGACCAGCGGTCACCGGAGATCGAGGCTGGCTGTGGCGGCGTGGTCCGGGTTTCGCCGTCAAGCTGGTAGCCGTCATAGCGCAGGGCCGTGATGACCTGCAGCCAGTTCTCATAATCGCCCTGCCATTGCAGGAAGCCGCCATAGCCCTGCTGCTCGCCGGCACCGAAATGCGCAGCTTCCGAGGAGGCTTCGAGATAGTAGTAGTCGAGCCCATAGGTCAGCGTGTGGGCGAGGCCCCAGGCGTCGAAGCGCGAGGAATTCTTCACGTTGAAGCCTGATGTGGCGACATCGTAGAAGCGGAAATTGCCGATCGCGGAGGTCGGCCACACCTGCGTCTGCTCGGCGCGCGTGCGGTTGTGATAGGCATTGGCGCTGAGGTCGATCAGGTCGTTGTCGTCGGGCTTCCAGCTGTAGGCGGCAGTGTAGGTCTGGTTGGTGGTGTTGGTGTCGTAGCGGCTCAGCGTCGGCGAGGTCGAGCCGCTCGATCCGGTGATCTGGTCGTTGTAGCGCTGCAGGATGGCGCCGAGCTTCAGCTCATGGCCATCGGCCGGCCGTAGCGTCGTCTTCAGGTAACCGCTGGTTACCCGCTCGCCGGTCCACGGCACGGTCTCGCCATTGCCGTCAGTGTAGCTGTCGCGGTCGCGGTAGATGAGGTTGCCGATGATGTCGGCGTCGTCGCTGAAGCGGTAGGCGCCGGTGGTGCTGGTGGTGAAGCCGTCGCCATTGCTTTCATAGCCGAGCTTCTCGCTCAGCGCCCAGTTCTCCCCGGGCTTGAGGAAATCGCCGGCATCCTTGGTCTCGAACGAGACGACGCCGCCAATACCGCCCGAACCGTAAGCGTTGGACACCGGGCCGCGAATGACGGTGGCCTCCTTGATCAAGTCCGGCTCGACATAGAACGAGCCCGAACCATGGCCGACGCGCCAGTAATCCTGGCGGGCGCCGTCGAGCGTGACGACGACGCGGCCATATTGTTCCAGGCCGCGAATGTTGATGGCGGTCGCCGGGTCATCGCCATTCATCGAAGCGGCGACGCCGGGCGTGGTGCGAAAAATGTCGGCGGCGGTGTCGGGTTGGATGCGGTCGAGCTCGTCCTGGTCGATGGCGCTGATGGCGGCCATCGATTCGATGACGGCGGTCTTGATCATCGTCGCCGAGATGGTGATGACGTCGAGCATGGTCGCCGGTTGGTTCTGCCCGGCAGTGGCCGGCGCCAGGCGGTCGGCCTTGGCGGCCTTTTTCTCCTGCTCCTGTTCCTGCGCACTGGCGAAAGGCGCGGCCCACAGGCCGAGCACGAGGGCGAGCGCGGTGCTCGCCATCAAGGTCGTGTTTGTTGTCGTTGTCATGCAAGCCCCAAATGCAGTGCTGGCGGTGGCTGAACGGCCTTGGCTGGCATGATGGAATCCCTTGACCCAAGCGGTCGGGCAGGGGTCACATATTAAAACATGATGACACAAGTCAACTTTAAATTTATAGGCCACGTCAGTCATCGAAAAGGCATTCGGACAGGAAGCCAGATATGGTCGGCAGTGTGGGTGAGGGCAGGTGGATGCCATGGTTCCAGCCTGGCAGGGTCGCGGCGGTGCTGTTTCTGACGCTGTCGCTGCTGGCGCCGTCCTGCGGCTTCAAGGCGCTGGCTGCCGAGAGCGTTGTCGATGCGCTGGGGCGAACTGTCATGCCGGGGCCGGCAAGCAGAATCCTGACGCTTGGCTCCGACGTCACCGAGATCGTCCATGCGCTCGGCGCCGGCGAACGCATCATCGCCGTCGACCGGGGCAGCAAATATCCGCCTGATGTGACCGAAAAACCCAATGTCGGCTATCGCCGCCAGCTTTCGGTGGAAGGGCTGGCAGGCCTGCGCCCCGATCTGATCCTGGCGGCCGAAGACAGCGGGCCGCCGGAGGCGATGGAAGTGCTGAAGTCGCTGGCGATCCCGATCGTCTTCATCCCGCAGGACAACACCCCGCAAGGCATCGAGCGCAAGATCACGCTGATCGCCGCCTCGCTTGGGCTCGAGGACAAGGGCAAGGCGGTTTCCAGCGACGTGCTCGCTGCCTTCCGGGCCGCAGCCGATCTGGCCGCAAAGATCCCGCCGGAGCGGCGCAAGAAAGTCGTGTTCTTCCATGGCCTGGTGAAGTTGAGCGCCGCTGGCGCCGGCACCTCGGCCGACGCCATCATCCGCTATGCCGGCGGCCTCAATCCCATGGATGTCGTACAAGGCTACAAGCCGGCATCCGAGGAAAAGCTGGTCGAGATGGCGCCGGACGTGATCCTGATGATGAGCGACGGCAAGGGCGGCCCGACGCCGGAGCAGGTGTTTTCCAACCGGGCGCTGGCGGCAACGCCGGCGGCGGCGAACAGAGCACTGGTCGTGCTCGACGGCGCCTACATGATCGGCTTCGGCCCGCGCACAGCGGATGCGATCCGCGACCTGGCGAAGGCGCTCTATCCGGAAGGGTAGTGCCGCTGATTAGCAGTTCAGACCACTCAAATCTCTGGGATGTTTTCCTTGAAGATCACCTGCAGCCTCGGCTGGTGTAACTCGTAGGGCAATCCCCGGACCGCGTGGGTCAAGGTGTTGAGCGCCTCGCGGGCCTCGACGCGCGGGTTCTGGTCGATGACCGCGTCGAGCGTGCCGTCGAGCAGCAGGTCCTTGGTGCCATCCGTCACTTCATGGCCGAGGAAAACCATCGATTGCGCGCGGCCGCGCTCCTTGAGCGCGCGGGCGATGCCGGTGTTGCCAGCACCGACATTGTAGATCGCGGCAAGGTCGGGGTGCCGGTCGAGAAGCGCTGATGCCTCCGAATAGGCTTTTTCGCGGTCGTCGAGCATTTCGCGCATCTCGACGATCTCGAGATTTGGCGATTCCTCGGTCAATATATGCCGGAACCCCATCTCGCGTTCCTCGTGTCCGCGATAGGACAGCGAACCGGCGAACAGCGCCACCTTGCCGGGGCGTTCCGACCCCATGAAACGGTTGAGCAGATAGCCGGCCAGCCGCCCGGCGGCGCGGTTGTCGATGCCGATATAGGCGACCCTCGGCACATGCAGGATGTCGGAGGCTATGGTCACCACCTTGATGTCGTTGGCCGACAGCGAGCGGATCGCCTCGCGCACCGTTGGATGGTCGAGCGCGATGACGCCGACGCCTTGCGTCTGKCCGCGCAAMTCCTGCAGCAGMCGGGCGAGSCGGTCGGGATTGAAGCCTTCTATCGTGGCGATGTGGACATCGAGATCCGGTCGCGCCAAAGCCTGCGCCTCAATGTGGCGGTGCAGCATCTTGATGAAGGAATTGGTGCCGGCCGGCAGCGCAAAGTCGAGCCGGATGACCTCGCCGGGCAAGGCGCGCGGCGGCGCCCCGTTCGGGCCTTCGGCGATGTAGCCGAGGCGCTGCGCCATTTCGAGCACGATTTCGCGGGTCCGTGCCCGCACGCCGGCGCGGTTGTTGAGCACTCGGTCGACGGTGGCSGCGGAAACRCCGGCTTCCCGGGCTATGTCAGTCAGGGTGGAACGCACCGTCTTTCATCTCCTCAACGCATCAGGATCACGCAATGCCGGGAGCCGGCCTGATGGCCACGACTCTTCGCCATCGGCGATTCTGATGGGAAATGATGTATCCGGCCTTGGCCGAAGCGCAAGCCGTCGGGCTAAATCAGGCCGCCCGGCACGGCTATTCCGGGACGGGAAGGCACATTTCCCATCAAATCGAGGCATCTGGAGCGGTATATGGACCCCGGTATGACGCATTTCCTCGCCTCATTGCGATGTTGTGAGGTATTTTGATTATTTATGATGTTGACAGCCTTCCGATCCTGCCGTCAATATCCCTCATGGGCTCGTGGAGGAAACATTGGCCCTGAGGGAGGAATTCCAATGTCTGATCTGATCCGCATATCGCGACGCCGGTTGCTGGCGTCCGGAGGAAAGGCGGCGGTGTTCGTTGCCGCCACGGGTATCGCACCGCAATTCATTCGTCCCGGCCGCGCCTTCGCTGCCGACGCATTGGCGCCGGGCATGATCGGCGGCCCCACCGGTTTCGAGGGCGCTGAGCGCTATCAATACGGCGCGGATACGCCGGAGGGCCGCGCCATCGAGGCGGCCAAGGCGCTGAAGGGCGCCGGCAAGGCGCCGGCCAAGATCGTGCTTGGCCTGTCGGACGGCTCGATCGGCCAGCTCACACAGCCTTTCCCGGCCGGCGCGCCGTCGATCAAGGAACTCTGGGAAAAGGAAACCGGCATTCCGATCGAGATCGTCGGCCTGCCGAACGGCCAGGAATTCACCAAGACGATGCAGGACATCTCCACCAAGGGTGGGGCCTATGACATCTATTCCACAGAATGGAACCGCCTCGGCGACCTCGCCGAGACCGGCGGCATCGCCAAGCTCGACGACTTCGTCGCCCAGTACAAGCCAGAGTGGGACGATCCCAAGACCGGTTATGTCGACGGCGCCAAGGGCGTGTCGCTGCTCAACAAATATCGCGGCTCCAACTATGGCGTGTCGCTCGACGGCGACTTCCAGACCTGGGTCTACCGCACCGACCTGTTCGGCGACGCCGCCGAGCAGAAGGCGTTCAAGGACAAATACGGCTACGATCTGGCGCCGCCGAAGACCTGGAAGCAGCATGGCGACATCGCCGCCTTCTTCCAGCGTCCGGACAAGGGCCTGTTCGGCTCGACCGACCTGCGCAACCAGGGCTGGGGCTACACCAACTGGTACCAGCGCTATGTCTCGATGGGATCGCCCAACCAGTTCCTGTTCGGCGATGACGGCAAGCCGCTGATCAATTCCGAGCACGGCATCGCCGCCACCAACGAGTATGTCGCCTCGCTCGCCCACCATTCGCCGGATGCGATCTCGTGGGGCTGGCCGGAGCAGTATGGCAATTTCGCCAAGGGCGGTGCGGCGATGACCTGCGCCTTCTCCAACCTGCCGAAATTCCTCGACAATGCCGGCAACAAGGATTCGGCCGTCACCGGCAAGATCGGCTCGATGCTGCCGCCCGGCCGCGAGATCGACGGCAAGCTGATCAGCCGCTCGGTGCTGTGGTTCTCGCTGACCGGCATGGTCTCGTCGCAGTCGAAGAACCAGGAGGTCGCCTATCTCCTGCTGCAATGGCTGGGCTCGGCCCGCATCTACGCCTGGATGAGCGCCAATCCCGGCGGCTATCTCGATCCGTTCCGGCTTTCGGACTTCTCCGATCCGCTGGTGCGCCAGACCTACCACGCCTACCACATGGACGTGGTGCGCGAGACGGTCGCCCGCACGGTGCCGACCATCAACTATCCCGGCGCCACCGCCTTCCACAATGCGCTCGACGAAAACCTCATGGCCTCGCTGACCAAGGCCAAGACATCGGAGCAGGCGATGGCAGACACCGAGACCGAGTGGAAGAAGATCGCCCGGCGCATTGGCGAAGACAAATTGCTCGAAGCCATCAGAACCAACAAGGAGGCCTGGCCGACCGTTCTCGATCCGATCAGCTGATCCGTCTCCCTGGATCAGAGCCGGAGGGGAGGGGCGTAGCTCTTCCCCTCCGCACTCAACGCCACCAGCAAAAGCAGCCAGATGAAGCGTTCCRTTCCYTTCGAGATATTCCGYTAYGCCGCGATCSTCGCGGCGATGGCGGTGACGYTGRTSCCGATCCTGTGGATGGTGTCGATGGCCTTCAAGCCGATCGCCGAATGGTCGGCGACCGGCGCCGACCTGACATGGTGGCCAAAGAACCCGACACTCAGCAATTTCCGCTTCGTCTTCGGCGAGTCCACCAACAGCCTGATCGTGGCGCTCGACCGCACGGCGCTGAAGCCGATCATGTCGTCGCTGCTGTCAGCGGTGTTCGGCACCGCGATTGCCATGTCGGCGGGCACGGCGGCGGCCTATGGGCTGTCGCGCTTCGGCTCGGGCCAAAACCTGCCGCTGGCGCTGATCCAGCTCAGGCTGTTTCCGCCGATGGCGGTGATGATCCCTGTCATGATCATGTGGGCCTTCCTGAACTTCACCGACAGCTGGTGGGGCCTGGCGCTGATCTATGGCATCGTCACTCTGCCGTTCGCCTTCTGGCTGATGAAGACTTTTTTCGACGACATGCCGCGCGAGATCGAGGAGGCAGCACTTGTCGAGGGCTGTTCGCGGCTGCGCGTCTTCACCCGCATCACGCTGCCGATGATGCGTGCGCCGCTTGCCAGTGCCGCACTCTTCGTCTTCATCCTCAACTGGTCGGACTATCTGATCGCGCTGCTTTTGACGACGCGTGAATGGGTGACCATCCCCGTCTACATGGCCTCGCTGTCATCCTCGATGACCGGCCAGCTCTATGGCGCCAAGGCGGCGCTTGGCCTCATCGCCGCCGTGCCGCCGGTGATCATGGGCATCGCCATCCAGCGCCATCTGGTGCGTGGTCTCACCTTCGGGGCGCTCAAGCAATGAGCGCGGTGACCGTGACTGTTTCGGAGGACGAAATGGGTGCTGCGCGTGCGAAGCCGGCCATGCGTGACGAGGGCGCGCGGCTCGGCTTCCGGCTGACGCTGCCGGCGCAGATCCTGGTGCTGTTCATCTCGGTCTTCCCGCTGCTGATGCAGCTCTACATCAGCGTCACCGACTGGTCGCCGCTCTCGGGCCTTGGCTGGTGGAATGCCTGGGAGATGTGGAACAGCTTTGCCAACTATACGGACCTTGCCGCCGATGCCCGCTTCTGGAGCGCGCTGAAGCGCACGGCCATCGTCATGATCGTCTGCGTGCCGGCGGAGTTCCTGCTCGGCCTCGCACTGGCAACGCTGTTCGCCGACGATTTTCCAGGCAAGCGCATCTTCTATTCGATCCTGCTGATGCCGATGATGGTGGTGCCGGCGGTGGCCGGCTACATGTTCTTCATGCTGTTCCAGTCGGGCGGGCCGGTGAACGACATCCTGTCCGCCCTATCGGGCACGCAAGTCACCATCGCCTGGCTGTCGGACCCGACGCTGGCGCTGATCGCGGTGATGATCGCCGATATCTGGCAGTGGACGCCGCTGATGTTCCTCATCCTGCTCGCCGGCCTGGTCGGCGTGCCGGAGGACCAGATCAAGGCGGCGACCTTGCTCGGAGCCAATCCGTGGCAGCGCTTTACCACCATCGTGCTGCCGAAGATGAAGACCATCATCATCATCGCGCTGGCGATAAGGGTGATCGAGAACTTCAAGATCTTCGACACGCTCTACATCATGACCGGCGGCGGCCCCGGCGTCGCCACGGAAACGATCTCCGTCTACATTTACAAGGTCACCACGCAGGATTTGATCTGGGGCTATGTCGCGGCGATCGCGCTCGCCATCCTGGTCGTGCTCTCGATCGTTGCGGTGTTCGCCATGAAACGCATGGCGCGGACAAGGCAGGTGGCGGCATGAGCACGATCCAGCTGCGCAACCTCACCAAGAMGTTCGGCGACTTCACCGCGCTGAAGACSATGGAYYTSGMYATMGCSGATGGCGAGTTCATGGCGCTGCTCGGSCCWTCCGRCTGCGGCAAGTCGACGACGATGAACATGATCGCCGGCATGGARGAGCCGACCRGCGGCAAGATCCTGTTTGGCGAACGCGACATGGCCGGCGTGCCGATGGGCCGGCGCGGCGTCGGCTTCGTCTTCCAGAACTACGCCATCTTCACCCATATGACGGTGCGACAGAACCTCGCCTACGGGCCGAGGATGCGCGGTGCGGCGAAGGCCGAGATCGATCGCCGCGTCGGCGCCATCGCCGAGCTGCTGCAACTGACACCGCTGCTCGACCRCAAGGCCGACCGGCTTTCGGTCAACATCCTGCAGCGCGTGGCGATCGGCCGCTCGGCGATCATGGAACCGGCGATCTTCCTGCTCGACGAGCCGCTGTCCAATGTCGACGCCGCCTTCCGGGCGGTCATGCGAACCGAGCTCAAGCAGTTGCAGCGCCAGTTCAAGCAGACCATGGTCTATGTCACGCATGATCAGCTCGAAGCCATGACCATGGCCGACCGCATCGCCGTCATGGACCACGGCGTGCTGCAGCAGGTCGGCACGCCGCTCGAGGTCTACAACAATCCGGTCAACGTCTTCGTCGCCCGCTTCATCGGTGCGCCAGGCATGAACCTGCTCAAGGGCAAGCCGGCGGAGAGTGATCGCGGGCTGGTCGTCGATCTCGGGCCGCTGGGCATCACACCGCCGCTGCCGGATGGACTGGCGGCGACCTTGCGCGGTGCACGCGGCGACGTGCTCTACGGCTTCCGGCCGGAGCAGGTGGCGCTGGCGCAGGACGGGCGCGGGCTTGCCATGCCTGTCACCTTCGTCGAGCGCATTGGTGCGCGCACCATCGTCCATCTCGGCCAGGGCGAGGGCGCCGTCAAAGCGGTCTTCGACAATGATGTGGGGTTGTCGATCGGGCAAACCGCAGTTGTCACCCCCGACGCGTCGTCGGTACGTGTCTTCGATGCCGCCTCTGGTGTTGCGATGAAGGCAGGTTGAGATGGCTGACATCGTCTTTCGCAATGTGACCAAGCGCTACGGCAACACACTCGCCGTCGACGACGCCTCGTTCACCGTCAACGACAACGAGTTCTTCTGCTTTTTCGGGCCGCCGCTGTCGGGCAAGTCGACAATCCTGCGCCTGGTGCTGGGGCTGGAGACGCCTGATACCGGTGAAATCCTGATCGGCGGCAGACCGGTCAACGCGGTGTCGCCGGCCGAGCGCAATGTGGCGATGGTGTTCCAGAACCTGGCGCTGTTCCCGCATATGAGCGCGCTCGACAATGTGCGCTTTCCGCTGGTCGAACGCGGCGTCGCCGAACTCCAGATCAAAAAGCGGGTCGCCGACGTCGCGGCCAAGCTGCATATCGGCCACATACTGCACAAGCCGCCGGCGCAGCTTTCGGGCGGCGAACGGCAGCGTGTGGCGATCGCGCGCGCGCTGGTGCGCGACCCCAACGCCTATCTGATGGATGACCCGATCTCGGCGCTTGATGCGCGGCTGCGCGAGGAGACGCGCGTCGAGCTGAAGCGCATCCAGCGCGAGCTCGGCAAGACGCTGATCTATGTCACCCACGACCAGGAAGAGGCGATGTCAATCGCCGACCGCATCGCCATACTGGACAATGGCAGGATCAGGCAAATCGGCGCGCCGGCCGAGATCTACGACCGACCGGCCAGCACCTATGTGGCGCGGCTGCTCGGCTCGCCTGTCATGAACATCCTGAAATCGGCGCGGGGCGAGGGCGGCATCGAAGCCGCCGAAGGCACGATCCGGATTGCCGACAAAACTGCTCCCGCCGATGCTGTCGAGATTGGGCTGAGGCCGGAAGACATCAAGGTCAGACCGTGGGCGGACGGGCTGCCAAGCCGCCCGGCGCGGGTGTTCGAGGTCGAGCCGCTCGGMGGCTACACSGTCGTGACACTCGCCGCCGGGCAGGCGCGGCTCAAGGCGCTGCTGCGCGGCCAGCCYGACATCAGGCCTGATGCGATGGTGGCGATATCCTGCGAGCCGGCGCGCGTGCATTATTTCGGGCAGAGCGGGGGAGCGCTGGCACGATGACTGCGGCCGTGAGCAAAGAATTCCGGGAGGACGATATGACTGCCAAAGGCTTCGAGCCGGACGTGAAGGTCCGCACCAAGGAATACAAGATCGGCTGCGTCGGGGCCGGCATGATCATGGCCGAATGTCATCTGGCTGCCTACAAGGAAGCCGGGTTTCCAGTCGTGGCGATCGCCTCGCGCACCCCTGCGAACGCGCAAAAGGTCGCGACGCGCTGGGGCATCCCGACCGTGCATGACACGCCGGAACAGCTGATCGAGGACGAAGCTGTCGAAATCATCGACCTGGCCTTTCCGCCCGACCTGCAGCCGGCGCTGATCCGCCATGCGCTGAAGCAGAAGCACATCAAGGCGATCCTGGCGCAGAAGCCTCTGGCGCTGTCGGTCGAGGAAGCCGTCAAGCTGCGCGACGAGGCGGCGAAGGCCGGCAAGATCCTCTCGGTCAACCAGAACATGCGCTACGACCAGTCGATGCGCGTSYTGAAGCAGATCATGGACAGCGGCGCGCTGGGCGACATTGTCTTCGCGCAGATCGACATGCACGCCATCCCGCATTGGCAGACTTTTCTCGAGGATTACGACCGGCTGACGCTCGCCAATATGAGCGTGCATCATCTCGATGTGCTGCGCTTCCTGTTTGGCGATCCGGACGAGATCACCACGCTGACGCGCAAGGATCCGCGCACGACATTCGACCATCTGGACGGCATCACCGTGTCGACGCTGTGCTTCCCGTCCGGCGTGCTTGCCGTGTCGCTGGAGGACGTCTGGTCCGGCCCGCGTCAGGATGGATACAAGGACGATCAGCACATCAACTGGCGCGTCGACGGCACCAAGGGCGTCGCCAAGGGCACGATCGGCTGGCCGACGGGTGCCGCCTCGACTCTGACCTATGCCTCGGCCGAGACGACCGGCGGCGAATGGGTGACCCCAAGCTGGGAGACGATGTGGTTCCCGCACGCCTTCATCGGCGTGATGGAGCAACTGCAGCACGCGGTGAAGACCGGCACGCCGCCGGCGCTCTCCGTCGCCGACAACGTCAAGACCATGGCGCTGGTCGAAGCGGGCTACCGCTCGATGGCATCGGGCCGCACGGTCAAGCTTTCCGAAATCGCCATCTGATCACCGCAACTGAAACACCAGACAACTGAATCGCTTACAGGGAGGAATTCACACCATGATGCAGGCAGGTATTTTCACGGGCTACTTCCCGTACGGCCTCGAAGAGACGGCGAAAAAAATCCGCGGCCTCGGGTTCAACACGGTGCAGCTCGATCTCCACTTCAAGGATGTCGACCTGTCGGCCGGGCAGATCACCAAGGATAAGGCGAAGAAGGTGCGCGACGTCTTCCGCGACCACAATCTGCCCGTCTGCTGCGTGTCGGGCTACACCAACATCATCCATCCCGACAAGGCCGAGCGCGACAAGCGCGTCGGCTATCTCAAGGAGATCATCCGCAACGCCCGCCATTTCGGCTCGCCTTACGTGATCTCGGAAACCGGCACCTACAACACCGAATCCGACTGGGTGCATCACCCCAAGAACAAGACCGAGGAAGGTTTTGAGGAATGCCGCAAGGTGATCGCCGACCTTGCGCAGACAGCCTACGACCACGGCGCTGTGTTCCTGCTCGAAACCTRTGTCAACAACGTCGTCGGCTCGGTCGAGGAGACGGTCAAGATGTTCGCGCAGGTCGACCATCCCGGKCTCGGCCTGCTGATGGACCCGACCAACTAYTTCGAGASCCACAACATCGACMAGATGGACMAGRTSCTSAACCAGGTGTTCGACACGCTGRCSGACAAGRTCARGATTGCGCAYGCCAAGGACGTCAAGCGCTCGGGTGGCGACAAGTCGGAGAAGCACGCCGATATTGGCGACGAGGATGCGCTGGAGAGCCATACGTTCCGTGGCGTTGGCGAGATCGAGCTGCCGGCGCCGGGTCTCGGCTCGCTGAACTATGATCTCTACCTCAAGCGGCTGGCTGAGAAGCATCCGAACATCCCGGTCATCATCGAGCATCTGTCGGAAGACGACGTGCCGCGCGCCAAGACATTCCTTGACGGGAAGTTCCGCGCCAACGGCCTGTGATGATCACTCCGCGCTGCCGGTTTGCGGCGGTGCGGCTCCAAACAAGGGAGGAAAGAATGTTGAAATTCGCATTGAAATTGGYGGCCGCGGCGACGGTGCTTGCCGGCGTCGCGCTTGGTTCGGCCGCACAGGCGCAGGATGGCCAGAAGACCTTCTATCTGCTGTCGCATGGCGGCCCGTCGGACGCGTTCTGGATCGACTGGAATGCCGGCGCGACCAAGGCCTGCGACCAGCTCAAGGTGACCTGCAAGATCTCCTTCAGCGGCGGCGACATGGCGGCCCAGAAGGAGGCCTTCAACTCGGCCCTTGCCGCCAAGCCTGACGGCATCGCCACCACGTCGGCGCAGCCGGGCCTGTGGACCGAGGAGGTTAAGGCGGCCAAGGCGGCCGGCATTCCGATCGTGTTCTTCAACACCGATGATCCGGCGACGGGACGCCAGGCCTATGTCGGCGCCGACCTCAAGGAAGCGGGCGTCATCTGGGCGAAGTACCTAGTCGACCACAAGATGGTGAAGCAGGGCGACAAGGTGTTCCTGCCGGTGGAGGTTCCCGGCGCCAGCTATCAGCAGCTGGAAACCGAAGGCATCGCCAGCGTGTTCGATCCGTTGGGGATCAAGTATGACGTGGTCGATTGCGGCACCGATCCGGCCGGCATCATCGCCAAGATGACCGACTATATGGTCGCCAACAATCCGCCGGCGATCATCGCGCTCGGCGATTCCGTCGCGGCCAGTGTCAAGCGTGTCTTCGACGGCGCGGGCGTTGCGGCCGGCAAAATCCCGGTCGTCGGCTGGGGCAATTCCAAGGAGACGGCGCAGGCCGTCAAGGATGGCTTCGTCAACGCCGCCGCCTGGCAGTATCCCTCAGCGCAAGGCTTCATGCCGGTGGCGTTACTCGGCCTCGCCGCCTCGGGCGAACCGATCGGCTACGACATCCACACTTTCGGTCTCTACGACGCCTCGAGCGTCGACCCGATCCTGAAGCTCTACGACAAGAAGTGAGAAAAGCAGCGCCCGCTGCGAAAGCGGCGGGCGCCATTTTCAAAGCATGGTTCAAACAGTCATGACGATCGCCGCAGAAGACGAAATGCCTGTCGGGAAACGCGGATCGAGCCTGATACGCTCGCCGCAATTCTCCTCGCTCGTCATCCTCATTGTCCTGCTTGCGGTGTTTGCAATCGCTGACCGCAATTTCCTGTCGCCGCTCAACATCTCCAACATGATGGCGTTCCTGCCCGAGCTCGGCATCATCGCGCTCGGCATGACGCTGCTTTTGACGGCGGGCGAATTCGACCTGTCCGTCGGCGCTGTGTTCGGACTGGCGCCGGTGCTGGTGATGCTTTTGGTTCAGAACGGCGGCTGGGATATCGGCGTCGCCCTTCTGGCAGGGCTCCTGCTCTGCATAGCGATCGGCGCGATCAACGGGCTGATCGTCACCAAGATCGGCATCTCGTCCTTCCTGGTGACGCTGTCGATGCTGCTCGTCGTGCGCGGCGCGGCGCTCTACATCACGCAAGGGTTTCCGCTGAAATCCTGGGACCAGCCCGGCTTCTTCGTGACGCTGCTCGCCGGCAGCTTCAACATCGGCTCATTCCGTTTCTACACCTCGCTGTGGTGGTTCGTCGGCCTGTCGTTGTTTGCCATCTACATCCTGCGCTACGCCAAGCTCGGCAACTGGATCAGCGCCATCGGCAGCAATCGCAACGCAGCGGTGGCGCGCGGCGTGCCGGCCGACGCCGTCAAGATCTGGCTGTTCATCGCGACCTCGGTGCTGGCCGGGCTCGCCGGCATGATCAGCGCCTTCCGCATCTCCGCCGCCTCACCGGTGGCTGGCACCGGCTACGAGCTCGAAGTGATCGCCATGGTGGTGGTCGGCGGCACCGCGCTGACCGGCGGGCGCGGCACCATCCTCGGCACCATCGTCGGCGCGCTGATGCTGCGCGCCATCCGCAACGGCATCGTGCTGATCGGCGTGCCGGGGCTCGCCTACAACATCTTCGTCGGCCTCATCATCCTCGCCATGCTCATCCTGCACGCTCTGCTGCAGAAGAACGCCGCAAGGAGCTGACGATGGAAGTGCTGCGGTTGCAGAATCTGCAAAAATCCTTCGGCAGCGTGCGTGCGCTGAAGAATGCCTCGCTGACACTGCGGGAAGGCGAGGTGGTGGCGCTGCTTGGCGACAATGGAGCCGGCAAATCGACGCTGATCAAGGCGATCTCGGGCGTATTCCCGGTCGATCGTGGCGATATCTTCGTGCGCGGCGAAAAGGTCTCGATCCGCTCGACCCGCGATGCGATGGACCTCGGCATCGAGACCATCCACCAGGACACGTCGCTGGCGCCGGATCTCAGCATCGCCCGCAACCTTTTCCTCGGCCGTGAGCCGGTCAATTTCGGCTGGCTCGGCGTCT
This sequence comes from Mesorhizobium sp. P3_A9, assembly GCF_056402975.1. Lineage (NCBI taxonomy): Bacteria > Pseudomonadati > Pseudomonadota > Alphaproteobacteria > Hyphomicrobiales > Phyllobacteriaceae > Mesorhizobium > Mesorhizobium sp. P3_A9. Next base: position 23,602 of record NZ_JBFUGJ010000014.1, read on the forward strand.
TCGCGCCGCTGGATCTGGCGAAATTGCGCAAGGCCGCCTCGGAACTGCTCAAGCGCGTCGGCATCTCGAAAAAGCTCGACGCCGATGCGCTGGTCTCGACGCTGTCGGGCGGCGAACGCCAGTCGATCGCCATTTCGCGCGCCATGCAGTTCGCCGCCAAGGTGATCATCCTCGACGAGCCGACCAACAATCTCGGCGTCGAGGAAACCCATGGCGTGCTGCGCTTCGTCAAGGAGGTGCGCGACGCCGGCCATTCGGTGCTGCTCATTACCCACAACATCCATCACGTCTTCCAGGTCGCCGACCGCATCATCGTCATGCGCCGCGGCGAGATCGTCGCCGAACAGATCGTCGCCGACACTGACCTCTTGACCGTGGAAAGCATCATCACCGGCGCCGACATGTCGGCCCTGCTGAAGGAGGCGAGGGCAAAGTGAAGGGCGTCGCATGGTAGAGCTTTACGGCAAGACGCTGTCGCGAAGGCAAGTGGCCGAGCGCTCCGGCATGCTGTCGCAATTCGCGGGCGTGCGGCTGATGACGCTTGGCGACGGCGTCGAGCGCGGCATCCGTATGCTGGAGTTCCGCACCGGCTCGGGCCTGCGCTTCACCGCGCTGGTCGACCGGGCGCTTGATATCGCTGACTGTGACTTCAAGGGCCAGGCGATCGGCTGGCATTCGCCGAGCGGCTTTCGCCATCCGGGCCTGCATGATTATGAGGGGGAGAGCGGGCTCGCCTGGGCACGCTCSTTTTCCGGCCTGCTCGTSACTTGCGGACTCGACCACATATTGGGCCGCGAWGAMGTGCCGGCCGAMASCTACAACTACCCCGGCAAGAAAACCGTSRYCCATTCGCTGCAYGGCCGCGTCGGCACCATCCCGGCGCGGCTGACYGGCTATGGCGAGAGCTGGGATGGCGACCGCTGCGTGCTGTGGGCGGAAGGCATCGTCCAGCAGTCGGCGGTGTTCGGTGAGGATCTGCATCTTATCCGCCGCATCGAGGCCGATGTTGGCGGCAACGAGATCCGGCTTTCCGACCGTGTCGTCAACCACGGCTTCAACCGCACGCCGCATATGTATTTCTAYCACRTCAATGTCAGCCATCCCTTGCTCGACSAGGGCTCGCGCTATCTGGCGCCGATCCGCGACGTGGTGTGGGCCGGCCATGCCGGCGAGCGCTACGAGGCGCAGAAGGTCGGCTACCGCACCGTGCCGGCGCCGCAGCTGGGGTTCAGCGAGCAGGTCTGGCAGCATGAGATGGGCGCTGACGAAAAGGGGGAGGTGCCAGTGGCGGTGGTCAACGACCGGCTCGGCCTTGGCTTCGAAGTGGTGACGCGCAAGGATCAGCTGCCTTGCGCCTATCAATGGCAGAATTTCCAGGCCGGGCAGTATGCGCTGGGCATAGAGCCCTCGACCCATCATGTCCTCGGCGATCTGGCGGCGCGTGAGCGCGGCGAGATGATCTGGCTGGAGCATGGCGAAAGCCGGGCCTACGATGCGGCGTTTCGCGTCCTCGATGGCGCCGGCGAGATTGCGGCGGCGGAAGACAGGATCGCCGCGATCGCCAGGCAGCCGCAGCAGGATTATCCCAGCCCGTCAGGCAATTTTGCGAGATTGGGGGCATGATGCGACAGGAATGCTCCGGCTGGCGGGCCGGAAACCGGAGGTCGGTGTGATGGGCAACAAGCGCGACTACAGCCTGGTCGGCGAAAGCACGCGGGCCGCGATCGAGACCGGCCTGGCCTCGGCCGAGTGGTACCACACCGACGTGCCGCGCAAGGCGATGAAGGAGCTGATGCAGCGCTCCGACGGTCCGGCGATCCGCGACACCATCATTTGGCTCGCCGTCATCGTGGGCTCCGCCGCCGGCATCGTCTGGTTCTGGGGTACTTGGTGGGTGGTGCCGTTCCTGTTCGTCTATGGCTTGCTCTACGGCTCGTCGAGCGACTCGCGCTGGCACGAATGCGGCCACGGCACGGCCTTCCGCACGCGCTGGATGAACGATGTCGTCTACCACATCGCCTCCTTCATGSTGRTGCGCAATCCSGTGMMMTGGCGCTGGAGCCATGCCCGYCACCACACCGACACSATCATCGTCGGCCGCGACGCCGARATCGCSGTCATGCGSCCGCCGGACCTGTTGAAGGCGGGGCTGGCCTTCACCGGCATTCTCGATTTCCGCTATTCGCTGCCGACGCTGGTGCGCCAGGCCTTCGGCACGCTGTCGGAGGACGAGAAGAGCTACATCCCGGAGATGGAACAGCACAAGGCCGTGGTCGTCGCCCGCTGGCACGTCGCCATCTATGTCGCGACGATCGCGCTTGCGATCGCGCTGAGGTCATGGATACCGCTGGTGCTGATCGGCCTGCCGCGCCTTTACGGCACCTGGCACATGGTGACGACCGGCCTGCTGCAGCATATCGGWCTYGCCGACAATGTCATCGACCACCGGCTCAACACCCGCACCGTCTACATGAACCCGATCAGCCGGTTCATCTACTGGAACATGAATTATCATGTCGAGCACCACATGTTCCCGATGGTGCCGTACCATGCGCTGCCYMGGCTGCAYGARYTGATCAAGCACGATCTGCCCGAGCCGAACCCGTCRATGTGGCATGCCTATCGCGAGGTCTGGCCGGTTCTGCTCCGGCAGCTGAAATACGAGGATTACTACCTCAAGCGCGAATTGCCGCCGACGGCCAGGCCTTATCGCGGCGAGTTCCACGCGGTCGATATGTCGGCGGCGGCCGAATAGCGGTCGCGAATTTCCTGAGGAGAACGAGATGGCCGATTGGGTTGAAGCGTGCGCSGTSGAYGACGTCGASGAAGAGGAYGTCATCCGCTTCGAYCATGGCGGMCGCAGCTTYGCGRTCTAYCGCTCGCCSGAYGACGMGTTCTTCGCCACCGACGGKTTCTGCACGCATGAGAAGRCGCAYCTGGCCGAYGGGCTGGTGATGGACGACATCATCGAATGCCCSAAGCACAATGGCCGYTTCAAYTACAAGACCGGCCAGGCCAAGGGCGCACCGGTCTGCGTCAATCTCGCGACCTATCCGGTGAAGATCGAGGCCGGTAAGGTCATGATCCAGATCTGAAAACGTGGCGACCGATCCGGCACCGCGTCAAGTAAGCACAGAGGGACGTTTTCATGAGCCGAAAGAGACCGACCGTCGCCGATCTGCGCGCGATGAAGGGCAAGCGCCAGCTGACCATGCTGCGCGTGCTCAACCTGGACGAGGCGGAGGCCGCCGAGCGGGCAGGGGTCGATATCGTCTCGGTACCGCCCGAACTGGTGCTCAACCCGCAATACCGCGATGCCGCGCCCAGCCTGTTCACCATGCCGGGCGAGAATTTCTTCGAGATCGGCACGGCGGATGATTTCGTCCGCTGGGCCTTCCGGCTCTACAAGGCAAGCGCCGACGCGGTCTATTGCAGCGCCGGCTATGCCACCATCAAGCGCATGGCCGACGATGCTATCCCCGTCATCGGCCATGTCGGCCTCATTCCATCCCGCGCCACCTGGACCGGGGGCTTCAAGGCGGTCGGCAAGACCGCCGACACCGCCCTGCAGGTCTTCGAGGCRGTGAAGCAGCTGGAAGCGGCCGGCGCCRTCGGCGCCGAGATCGAAGTGGTKCCGGTCGAGGTGGCCAAGGCGATCTCSGAGCGSACSTCGYTGATCATGCTGTCGATGGGAGCSGGCACMGGCTGCGAYGCGCARTAYCTGTTCGCCGACGACATTCTYGGCCAGAACCGGGGCCACATGCCSCGCCACTCCAAGGTCTATCGCAAYTTCGCCGCCGAGTATGACCGGCTGCAGGCCGAGCGGGTGGCGGCATTTTCCGAATATGTCGCCGACGTCAACAGCGGCGCCTATCCAGAAGACAGGCACATCGTGCACATGGACCCGACCGAGCTCAGCCTGTTCCTGAAAAAGGTAGACGCAAAGAGCTGATTACTCCAGTTCTTTGCCGAGCTTCGCAGCGCCTTGCCATGTTCCATCGGCGAGCATGGCGTGAAGCACCTCGGCGTCTGCCCCCAGCGGCCGGTCGTCCTTCAGCATCGATACATGCGCGCGCACCGCCGCATAGATCGCACCGGTGCGTGGTGCCAGCGTCAATCCTTCACGCAGGTCGACGGCCTGGGCGGCGGCCATCAGCTCGAAGGCGATCAGCCGCCGCCACAGCGCGATCATTCCGGTGCATTTCGAAACGGCGAGGAGCGACTGGGTCGCGTGGTCCTCGACGCCTTCCGAAACGGGCAGGAAGTCGAGCATCACCGGATTAGCCTTGTGGCGGATGGCGGCCAGGATCGATGTCGCCGTCTTCTGCAGCGGCACGAAACCGGCCGACGCGCCACCGATGGGCGACAGATATCTGGTCAGGCCGTTGCGGCCCGAACCGCTGAGCTGGATGAAGCGGGCGACGCTGGCGGCGGCGCATTGCGCGATCGCCAGGCCGAGCGTCTCGAAGGCGAGCGAAAGGGCGGCCGTGTGGAAATTGCCGGTCGACAGCACCAGTTCGTCATCGCCCAGTACCAGAGGGTTGTCGGCGGCGGCGTTGAGCTCGATCTCGACGGCGCGTTTTGCTTGGCCGATCGCCTCGATCAGCGCGCCATGGATCGACGGCATGCAGCGGATCGACAGCGGGTCCTGAATAGTGGTCGGCGCCGGCGCCTCGTCGCGGGCGAGCAGATCGTGCAGCGCCTTCGCCGCCTCCTGCTGTCCTGCGGCCGGCCGCGCCATCTGCAGGCGAGGATCGAGGATGGTGCGGTTGGCGCCGAAACCTTCCATGGTCAGCGCGCCGGCCTGCTGCTGCTGGGTAAGCGCCGACAGCGCATCCGTAACGCAAAGCGCGCCGCTGCCCGAGGAGACCGCCGAGGCGTTGATCAGCGACAGTCCGTCCTTCGGCGCCAGGCTGATCGGGGCGAGGCGCGCCATCATCAGCGCCTTGACCGCCGGCATGCGTCTTCCCTGGTAGTCGGCTTCGCCTTCGCCGATCAGCACACGGGCAAGCGCGGTCATTAGCACGAGGTCGCCGGCGCCGATCGAGCCTAGCGACGGCATCACCGGATGGACGCCGGCATTGAGCGCATCGACCAGGGCGACAAACACGGCGGGAGAGAGGCCGGAGCCGCCGGCCGACAGCATCGATGCGCGAGCAAGCATAGTGGCGCGGACAGTTTCGACCGGCAGGGCTTCGCCGACGGCACCGCTTCGACCTTCCAGAAGCTGGCGCTGGAAGGCGCTGGCGTCGCCTTCAACGGAGGTGCCGAGATTGGCGCCGAGCCCGGTGTTTAGGCCATAGATCTGCTGGCCGGAGGCGGCGGCCTGGTCGAGCACTTTGCGCGCCTTTTCCAGCCTGCCGATGACATCGGGTCCGATCTCCACCTTGCGCGCCTCGCGGGCGACGGTGGCGACATCGCCGATGCTGACATTGCTACCGGTGAGGACGAGCGCGCTCATGCGAAACGCAGCCTTTGGCCGATGCCTTGCGACTGTGCCTTCGCCAGCATCGCCTTCCCCAGCGCAATRTCGGASAGCGASAGSCCGCGATGCCAGAACAGGATCGTCTCGTCGTCGCTCWGYCGTCCCGGYTTSAGSCCGGCGGCGATCTGGCCGAGTTCGGCATGCAGCGTCTTTTCRCTCAGCCGTCCGGTCTCGACATGSGCGCGCAGCGAGCCGAACTTGCCRCCCTTGCACTGRCCCCAGTCGTCGACGACCATTTTCTGCATGATGTCGGTCAGSGACAGCTCGACCGCGCTCATCGTGCCATAGGGCACAACCAGCGCACCAGGCTTGATCCATTCGGTCTTGAGCAGCGGCTGTGGCTCCGGCAGGCGCGAGGCCTCGACAACGATGTCGGCACCCCTAACGCAGCTCTCCCAGTCGGCAACCGCAGTGATCTTCTTGCCGAGATCGGCGGAGAGTTTGGCGGCAAAGCCGTCGCGGCTTTCCGGGCGGCGCGAATGGACGCGGATCTCGTCGAAATCGAAGAGATGGTCGAGCAGCCGCACATTCCAGTAGGCGGTGCCGCGCGCGCCGATATGGGCGAGCACCTTCGAATTCTTGCGCGCCAGATGTTTGGCGCCGATGGCGGTGACGGCGCCTGTGCGCATGTCGGTGATGACGGTGGCGTCGAGAATGGCGCGCGGCATGCCGGTGCGTGGGTCGAACAGATTGAGGATGCCGAATTCCGAAGGCAGGCCATGCAGATAGTTGTCGACATAGTCGCCAACGATTTTCACGCCCGCCGTGTCGAGCGGCGCCACATAGCCACGCAGGACATTGAAATGACCATGGAAGGAAGGATCCGGTTCGAGATGGACGCGCGGCTCGATCACCGTCTGGCCCTTGCCCTGCGCGATAAGGCCTGCTTCGACAGCGGCAATGATTTCGCCATCGGTCATATCTAGCGCTTCGATGTCGAGGGCATTGAGATAGTCGATATAGATCGCCTTCATTTTACGCGCACACTTTCCTCCGTCGCCCCTTCCATCCCATAGCAGGCCGCGACGCGACACGAAAGTTTGTTGCGCTGTGTCTGGACGCAGCCGGGCAAATGCTGTTCAAACCGGACCCGTCATGACTGCCATTCCCGACACTGAAGCCTTATCCGAAACGGCCACCAATGCGCGGCGCGTGGCGCTGATCGTCGCCATCGCCTTCTTCATGCAGCTGCTGGATTCGACGATAATCTCGACCTCGTTGCCGCAGATGGGTGAATCCTTCGGCGTACCGGCGGTGGCGATGAGCATCGGCATCACCGTCTATATGCTGACCATGGCGGTCTTCGTGCCGCTGTCGGGTTGGCTCGCCGACCGCTTTGGTGCGCGCAACATCTTTCTCGTGGCGATCGCGCTGTTCACGCTGGCCTCGCTCGCCTGCGGCTTTTCGCAAAACCTGACCCAATTTGTCGCCGCTCGCGCCGTGCAGGGGCTGGGCAGTGCGCTGATGACGCCGGTCGGCCGCATTCTTGTCCTGCGCAACGCCTCGAAATCCGAGCTGCTCAACGCCACCGCGCTGATCACCTGGCCGGCGCTGTTCGCGCCGGTGGTCGGGCCGGTGCTCGGCGGTTTCATCACCACCTATCTGTCCTGGCACTGGAATTTCTTCATCAACATCCCGCTTGGGTTGATCGGGCTGGCGCTGGTCGCGCGCTTCATCCCCGGCGATCGCGAAGCCGATCCCAAGCCGCTCGACTGGCCGGGTTTCGTGCTGACATCGGCGGGACTTGCCCTGCTGCTCTATGGCTTGGAACGCATCGCGCATCCTGAGGATGGCGTGCTGGCGACGGTCCTGCTGATCGTGGCGGGCATCGTCATCGGCTGGCTGGCGATAAGGCATCTGAGCCGCGCGGTGTATCCGCTGCTTGATCTCTCCTCGTTCAAGGTACTGACCTTCGCCATCTCGACGCTTGCCGCCGGCACCATCTTCCGCGTGGCGATCAACGCCACGCCGTTCCTGTTGCCCCTTTTGTTCCAGGTTGGCTTCGGCCTCTCGCCCGTCGATGCCGGCTTGATGATCCTGGCCTATTTCCTCGGCAATCTCGGCATGAAGACGGTGACGACGCCAACGCTGCGGCGTTTCGGCTTTCGCTCGGTGATGGTGGTCAACGGCATCATTGCCTCGGCCTCGATCATGGCTTGTGGAGCGATCTCGCCGCAGACACCGCAAGCGCTGGTGGTGGCGCTGATGCTGATCGCCGGCCTGTCGCGCTCGATGCAGTTCACGGCGCTCAACACGCTGGCCTTCGCCGATATCGATGCGGCGCAGCGCAGCTCGGCGGCGACGCTGTCATCGATGCTGCAGCAGGTGGCGATGCTGTTTGGCGTCGCGGTCGCGGCGGCGATCCTCAACCTGTCGCAGATCGCCAGGGCGCAGCCGGCGCTCGACCTCGTGGATTTTCGAATCGCCTTTCTGGTGATCGGCGCCATCGGGCTGGTGGCGGCGCTGCGTTTTCTGGTGTTGCCGCCCGCCGCCGGGGCAGAGGTTTCCGGCCATGAAGCTCGGAATTGAAATCGAGTTTCCTCGCTTGATGCGGAGATAAATTCCGCCTCATCCTTTCGCCTTGATACAGCGCTTTCGCGAATGGCTGCGATGGCGCAATCGATTGCCAAAAAATACAGGAGTTTCCGCGCATTGCGCCAGTTTTGGCAATCGATGCGTCCACTCGGCAAATATCGACACCAAGGCTCGTTCTGAACGCAGATTCATTTGACGAACTGGCGCCGAGGCGATTAGCTCTGCGTTCGGGATGGCAGCGCTGCCATCGGGGCAAATGCAGACATGAACGCGATTGGCTGGCTAAATCTCAGGAGCCTGAATCAGGAAGGCATTGTCTTTGCCATCGCGGTGGTGCTGTTCGTTGCCGCCGCCATTGGCCTGCCGGGCTTCATCGACCCCAACAACCTCGTTGCCATCGTCCGCTCGGTGTCGGTGCTGGGCATATTGGCGCTCGGCATGGCGGTCGTCATCATCGGCCGCGGCATCGACCTGTCGGCGGTGGCCATCATGGCGATGTCGGTCGCCTGGTATCTGCAACTGCTCAACACCGGCACTTCGGACGGGCTTGCCTTCGCCTATGTGCTGGCCGGCGTGCTCGCCATCGGCCTGCTCAACGGCTTTCTCGTCGCCTATGCTGACGTGCCGGCGATTTTCGTGACGCTGGCTACCGGCTCCTTCGTCTTCGGCTATGTCCGCTCGCAACTGATCACGCAGGATGCGGTGCCGGTGCCGCAGGGCCATTGGGTCGAACTGCTTGGCGGCCTGCGCTTTCTCGACATTCCGATCGAGGTGTTCGTTTTCGCCGGGCTGGCTTTCCTGTTCTTCCTCTTCCTGCGTTACACCAAATGGGGCCGCTACATCTATTTCGCCGGTGACAATCCGGTCGCGGCCCGCAACATTGGCATTCCGGTGCGGCCGATGCTGGTGCTGCGTTATGTGCTATCGGCTTTCGTGGCGCTTATCGCCGGCCTGCTGACGGCGGCCAGTCTGCACTCGATCAACACCCGCATCGTCAACTCGACGCTGCTCTACGACATCGTGCTGGTGGCGGTGATCGGCGGCATCGGCCTGTCSGGCGGSMGSGGCGGSGTGCGCAAYGTGCTGGTCGGGGCGGCTCTGATCGGTATCCTGCTCAACGCCATGACCATCATCGACATTCCGCTGCTCTACCAGAACCTGATCAAGGCGGCGATCCTGCTCGGCGCCATCATCGTCGACGGCATCATCAATCCGCGTGACGAACAGACCGCGCAACAGGGTGACATTTAGAGCAGATGGGCTAGCCCATCTGCTCGGGGTACCCGGTGCGATCGCGACGATCGGCCGGCAATGAAAACCGAACCAGAGGACGTGACATGAGACTGATCAAGACACTTATGGCCGCCGCGACGGCGCTCGCCGTTACCGCCTTCGTGGCGCCGACCTTCGCCGCCGACGATCCCGGCCCGGCCGCCTACGCGCAGGCGCTCAAGGGCAAGCGCGTCATGCTGGTGCCGCTGGCGATGGGCTTCGACCTCGCGCAAGGATGGGCGCACTATCTGAAGAAGGAAGTAGACGCCTGGGGCGGCACGTTCGAGACGCGCGATCCGAACTGGGTGGTCGATGCCGGCGCTCAGGCGATCACCGACGCGATCTCGTCGGACACCAGGCCTGACGTGCTGATCATCCATGCGCCGGACCTCAACTCCTATTCCAAGCTGATGAAGAAGGCGCAGGCCGCCGGCACCTATGTGATCCTGGTCGACAATCCCGCCAACTTCCCGGCCGACGCCTTTGTCGGCAGCGACTGGGATCGGCTTGGCCAGCTCGAGGCCGAAGCGGCGATCAAGGGCTGTGGCGAGAACTCGTCGAAGAAGATCGGACTGGTGCAGGGCGACCAGGCGAACTCGTCGAGCCTCTATCAGTATGCCGGCATCATGAAGGTGCTAGACAAGCATCCCGACTTCAAAGTGGTGGCCAAGCCCGACTCCAACTGGGACGCGACGACCTCGCGCAACGTGACGACGACAATGCTGCAGCAGAACCCGGACATCTGCTCGATCATCGATTTCTGGGATGGTGACGCCACCGGCGCATCCGCCGCGATCCGCGACGCCAAGCTCGATGGCAAGGTGTTTCTGGTCACCACCGGCGGCGGCGAGAAGGCCGCCGATTGCGACAAGCTCGCCGATGGAACCTATGGCGCGGTCGTCATGACCGATCTTGCCCGCCAGTCGGGTGACATGAACGCCATCATCAAGTTCCTGCTGCAGAGCGGCCAGCCGGCCGGCACCTCGCACACCTACATCTACACGCTGGAGAAGGCGACGACCAAGGCAGACCTCAAGCCCGACAGCTGCTGGGACCTGAAGGCGCTGCAGGCCGAAGCGGCGGCGAAGTAAGCCACGCCGTCGAGTAGACTCCACGAGGTGGCCGGATCAGTTCGGCCACCTCTTTCTCTTGAGCAGCGGCAGCCAATGTCCTTTCGCGAACGCCTCCAGTCCTGGCGCTACAATCTCGTGCCCGACCATCTGGTCGGCGAGATCCTGACCAAACGCTGGACCGACAACGCCATTCCGTTCCTGGCGCTGGTGGTGACATTGGCGACCTTCGGCTCGGTCATTCCGGGCTTCTTCAAGCTGAACGCGCTGCAGGAATCGACCCGCCAGCTCGGCGAGTTCTCGATGGTGGTCACCGGCATGACCGTGGTGATGCTGGGTGGCGGCATCGACCTTTCGGTCGGCTCGATCTTCGCGCTGTCCTGCTTTTCCGCCGTCTATGTCTTCTTCATCCTCGAACAGTCGATCTGGCTGGCGATGGCCGCATCGCTCGCCACCGGTCTCATCTTCGGCGCCATCAACGGCTACCTCGTCGGTTACCTCCGCCTGCGCGCCTTTCTCACCACGCTSGTMACYTTCATTTTCGGRCGGGCGCTSTTYGACATCCTGGTCACCACCTATGCCGCCGACGTGCAGCTCTCGACCGCCACCTCGGATGTGCTCGATTTCATCGGCGACAGCACGTTCTGGGGGCTATCCGTCTCGGTCTGGCTGGCGATCATCCTGGCCATCGTCACCCATATCGCGCTGACGCGCTCGCGGCCCGGCTGGCACGTGCTGGCGGTTGGTGGTTCCCGGCGCTCGGCGCACAATGCCGGCATTCGCGTGCGCCGCACCGTCTTCATGACCTATGTCTTCTCCGGTTTCTGCGCCTCGATCGGCGGCTTCCTCATCGCCTGCCGGCTGAGCGGGGCAGGGCCAGGCACAGGCCTCAACCTCGAAATCATGGCGCTGACGGCAGCGGTGGTCGGTGGCGTCAGCCTGGGCGGCGGCCGCGGTTCGGTGATCAAGGGGTTGATGGGCGCCATCATCGTCTTGACCATGACCAACGGGCTTATCCGGCTGGGCTACGGCACCGGCACCAACCAGATGGTGCTCGGCATCATGCTGGCGGTGGCGGTGACCATCGACATCCGCTGGCTGAAGAACCGCCACAAGGTGTTGAACGAGGTCTATGTCGCGCCGGTCTATCTCAAGATGGGCGAGACGCAGTCGGCGGTGCCGGGCTCCGGCACGCCCTACGAACTCGACAATCGGCTGTCGGCCGCCGACCATATCGGGCTTGGCGAGCTGGAAGGGCCGGAGGACGTCATCCTCGACCGCGACGACCATCTGTATTGCGGCACGCGCCATGGCGAGATCGTCCGCTTCTTCGCACCGGACTACGTCAAATCGGAAGTGTTTGCCCATATTGGCGGCTTCCCGCTGGGGCTGGCCTTCGACAAGTCAGGCAATCTCATCAGCTGCGTCGGCGCCATGGGGCTCTATTCCGTGTCGCCGGATCGGGACGTAAAACGTCTGTCGGCCGAGACGTCGCGCTCCTGGACCTCGATCGTCGACGATGCGCGACTACGCGATCCCAACGACTGCGACATCGCACCCGACGGCCGCATCTATTTCACCGACTCGACGAAGCGCTATGACGCCCATGACTGGGCGCTGGACTCGATCGAGAACCGCGCCACCGGCCGGCTGCTGGTCTATGACCCGAAGGACGGYTCGACGAAGACGYTGCTYGACGGCTAYCGCTACACCAATGGKGTGTGCATGGCGCATGACGGCAAGTCGCTGTTCTTCGCTGAAAGCTGGGCCTGCCGCGTGCATCGCTACTGGCTGGAAGGGCCGAAGGCCGGCACAGCCGAATGCGTCATCCGCGACATGCCGGGCTATCCCGATAATATCAACCGTGCTTCGGACGGCAATTACTGGATGGCGTGGCTCGGTATGCGCACGCCGAGCTTCGATCTGTCGCTGCGTCATCCCGACATGCGCAAGCGCATGACGCGCCGGCTGCCGCAGGACGAGTGGCTGTTTCCCAACATCAACACCGGCGGCGTGGTGAAATTTACGGAGAAGGGCAGCATCGTCGAGGCGATGGGCGACCTCTCAGGCGGCGCGCATCCGATGGTCACCTCGATGCGCGAGCACAAAGGTTTTCTCTTCGTTGGCGGCATCCTCAACAACCGCATCGGCCGCTACAAGATATCAGGCGCCGACCCGAGCTGGACCAGCCCCGCTTCCTATTGGGGAGCGAAATCATGATCCTCGATCCSATCCTGGACMTGTTTCGCGGCAAGGCGGTGACMATCCCGCCGCTMGACGGCGCYTTCCGCCCCAACACGCGGCTGGATGATGCGCCAGCTTTCGCTGAGTTGAGCGAGCCGGACAATCTGCTGGCCGACGGTGACCGGCTGCTCGCCTCCAGCGGCAACACCATCTATTCGCTTGCTGCTGGCGCGGCACCCGAGGTTGTCGAGACATTTCCATCTCCCGTCACCGCGTTGGCGCTGTCGCCGTCGGGCGAACTGACGGTGGCGCTCGAAAGCGGCAAGCTGCTGGTCGCCGGCAAGGAGTTTTCGCTGCCGTCCAAAATCCGCTGCATCACAGCACTTGCCTATGCCGAGGACGGCACGCTGTGGCTGGCCAATGGCTCGGCCGAGCATGCGCCATCGCAGTGGGCCGCCGATCTGATGAAGAAAGGCGCGTCCGGTTCGCTTTGGAAACGGGACGCGGCAGGCGGCGAATTCCGCAAGGTGGCCGGCGATCTCGCTTTTCCCTATGGGCTCCATCCGGTCGGCGGTGATGTGTTGGTCAGCGAGAGCTGGCGCCATCAGCTCATCCGCTTCGATGGCGCGACTGGCAACCGCCAGACGGTGCTGACGCATCTGCCCGGCTATCCCGCGCGGCTGGCGCCGTCCGCCGATGGCGGGGCATGGCTAACCTTGTTCGCGCCGCGCAACCGGCTGATCGAATTCGTGCTGCAGGAGACGCACTACCGGCAGGACATGATCGACCAGGTGCCGCCGGCCTACTGGATCGCGCCGGCGCTGGCCTCCAGCCGCAGCTTCCTCGAGCCGCTGCAATGCGGCGGTATCAAAACCATGGGCATCCACAAGCCATGGTCACCGAGCCGTTCCTATGGGCTGGTGGTAAGGCTCGACCAGAAGATGCAGCCGCAATTCAGCCTGCACAGCCGCGCCAACGGCACGCGCCACGGCATCTGCAGCGTGGCGGAAAAGAACGGCCGGTTGTTCATCGCTTCCAAGGGCGGTGATTGCGTGCTGGCTGTCGACGCGGGAGGTTTCTGATGGAACCGATCGTTCGCCTGGAGAATGTCACCAAGAACTATCGCGGCGTTCCCGCTGTGAAGAATGTCAGCTTCGAATTGCGCAAGGGCGAAATCCATGCSCTGCTCGGYGAGAACGGCGCCGGMAAATCGACGCTGACCAAGATCATCGCCGGKGTCGTCGACGCYACCTCGGGCAAGATGTTCCACAARGGCCRGGAGATCGCTTACGCCTCGCCGCATGCAGCCCTTGAAGCCGGCATTGCCATGGTGTTCCAGGAGACCAGCCTGGTGCCATCGATGACGGTGGCGCAGAACCTCTATCTCGGTACTGAAAAATTCCTCAACCGGCTGCGCGGCACGTATATTTCAGCACAGCAGTTCTTGCAGTCGCTGAATTTCCCGGTCGATCCGAACGCCATGGTGGCGACGCTGGGTGCGGCCAAGCGGCAGATGGTCGAGATCGCGCGCGCGGTGCACCATAATGCCGAGATCATCATCTTCGACGAGCCGACGGCGACGCTGACGCCGGAGGAGAAGCGCCACTTCTTCGCGCTTATCCGGCGGCTGAAGGCGAGCGGCGTGTCGATCGTCTTCATCAGCCACGCGCTGGAAGAGGCGCTTGCCATTGCCGACCGCATCACCATTTTGCGCGACGGCGAGCTTGTCATCACCGACGATACGCCGGCCTTCGACCGCGACAAGATCGTTGCCGCCATGGTCGGGCGCACACTGTCTGGCCAGATCTACCGCCAGCGCGACGAGGCCAAGCTGCGCAAGGCCGGCAAGAAGGTGCTGTCGGTGCAGGACATTTCGATGAGCAATGTCGTGCGCAACAATTCCTTCTCGATCTTCGAGGGCCAGATCACCGGCGTGTTCGGGCTGATCGGCTCCGGCCGCACCGAGACCTTCAAGATCGTGTCGGGCATCTACAAGCGCGACTTTTTGCGCGGTGGCGCGATCGAGCTCGACGACAAACCGGTACGCTATCTCGTGCCGAGTGAAGCTGTTGCCGACGGCATCGTCTATGTCACCGAGGACCGCAAGAGCGAGGGCATTTTCGAGACGATGGGCATTGCCGAGAACCTGTTTGGCGGACTGCTGGCGGCAGGGCGCGAAAAGGCCTGGGTGATCAACCAGCAGGAGATGCGGCAGCTGTCGGCGGAGTGGACGAAGACGTTGAACATCAAGACGATCAACGACAATGCGCGCGTCGTCGAGCTGTCCGGCGGCAACCAGCAGAAGGTGGTGATCGGCAAGGGGCTGGTGCAGCAACCGCGCATCGTCATCTTCGACGAGCCGACGCGCGGCGTCGATGTCGGCGCCATCGCCGAGATCCACCAGATCATCAACCGGCTGGCCGATGAGGGMTTGGCCGTSGTSGTYATCTCGTCYTACYTGCCGGAGATCATGAACYTGTCGGAYCGGATTCTGGTGTGCCGGCARGGGCGTATCGTTGAGGAATTCTCGCCGGCGGAGGCGACGGAGGAGAAGATCATGTACGCCGCGGTGCATTAGGTTGCTGGCCGGTGAGGCAAGGCGGATGATCGCACCGTTGGATCGAACACTGGAGATTAGCCGAGGCATTCGTCAATTCGTCATCCACGGGCGGAGCAAGGAGCGTAGCGACGCGGCGCAGACCCGAGGATCCATGCCGGGACTCGGATGCGCTGGCACGGTACAGAATTCTGCTCCGCTGCACACTCCGATAGACGTCACGGAATGGATCCCAGGGTCTCCGCGACGGAGCTTCGCTCCTGCTTCGCCCTAGGATGACGAAGGTGAGGTGCTTCGGCCAACCTCCACGGTTCTGCGCTAATCTGCAGCGAAAACTGAATCAGAAGAGCCGATTAGCCATCTTTGTTTGAGACCTGATTCAACGACCTAATTCATCGATCGAAACGAAAGGAAACGCCATGGCCACCACAAAACTCCTGAGCGATGCCGAGGTCGAAAAGATCCCGGCCGTGAAGGCGGTGTTCGACGATATCAGGGCGGCGCGCAAATCCGACTTCGTCAACAATTTCTGGCGTGGGCTGGCCAATGATCCGGCGTCGCTGAAGCGGGTGTGGGAGCAGCTGAAGGCGGTGATGGTGGCGGATAGCGCCATCGATCCGCTGACCAAGGAAATGATCTACATCGCGGTGTCGACCGCCAATGGCTGCTCCTACTGCGTCCACTCGCATACCGCCGCAGCGCGCGCCAAGGGCATGAGCGATGCGCAGCATGGCGAGCTGGTGTCGATCATCGGGCTGGCCGGCCAGACCAACCATCTGGTGACGGCGATGCAGATCCCGGTCGACCCGCAATTCGAGGTGAAGTGAGGCGGCGCGTTACACCGGCCGATAAACTTTCTCCGCCGTGTTCCAGAAAATATCGACCTCGGCCGCCGCGCCGTGCTTCGCCACCGCATCGCGGTGCGCCTTGATTAGCTCGGCGTGGCTGGTCCACAATTTCTCGATCGGGAAGTTCGAGCCGAACATCAGATGGTCCGCGCCCAGAATGTCGAGCGCGTTGTCGACGATATAGGTGATCAGCGCAGGATCGTTGCGGTGGACGAAGGTGCCGAGACCGGACAGCTTGGCGTAGAAATTGGGCGCGGCTGACAGCGTGCGCAGGCCGGCCTTCCAGGCTTCGGTGGTTTCCGGCTCCATGCCGGTCAGCATGCCGGCATGGGTGAGGATGAAGTTGGTTAGCGGGTTTTCGCCGACCAGCGYYAGYCCGTCCTTCATCTGGGCRGGGAARAGCTGCAGGTCGAAGGACAGGCCATAGTCCTTCAACCTCGCCACATTGGCGCGCACCTTGGGGTCGATGACCTGGTCGGCAGAGGCGGCGAAGCGGAAGGCCGGCGTCTCGTGCCAATGAAGTTGCATGCGCACGCCGCGCAGCAGSKKRTATTTCWTCAGCCGGTCGATCTGSGGCCTGAYATCGTCCACSGTCATGTCGGYATAGCCGACGATGGCATGCGGCCAGCCGGTCTCGTCAGCGTTCTTCTGCAGAAAGGCAACTTCCTTCTCGAAATCCTCCTTGGCCCAGTTGGTCTGGACATAGACGGCCTTCTCGACGCCTGACCCTTTCTGGTCTTTGAGGAATTCGCCGATCGGATAGTCGCGGCGGATCGGCTCGTAGGGGCCGAAGATGCGCGGCACCATCGGCCCGACCAGCCAGGGCTGGTCYTGTTGSCGCCAGATGTGGAAATGCGCGTCGATSGCYTTCTGCATCACGAAACCCTYTTCCAGRTTGTCGATGCCGCTGGGGCAGGGTGGGCAAGCGACAGGATGAAATCGGTGAGGCCGGCGAGCGACGAGCCGTCGACCAGATCGTCCAGGTCAGGCAGGATGGCGCGGAGAGCAGCCGTCACTGGGCGAAAACGCGGGTCGCCGGCCAAGGGTGTGGCCAGTGACAGCCGGAAGGCGCGGGCACTCAGGCGGCGCATCGCCATCTCCAGTTCGGCATGGTCGCCGCGCTCCAGCGCATCGGACAGGATGACGACCGCGGCGCCACGCGCGAAGGACGAAAAGCGCGGCACGGAGAGGAAAGCCAGCAGCGTCGGTCCCATGCGGGTGCCGCCGTCCCAGTCGTCGACCTGGGCGGCCGCGCGCGCCAGCGCCTGGTCGCGGTCGCGGATGCGCAGTGCCGAGGTGATGCGGGTCAGCCGCGTGCCGAAGGTGAAGATCTCGGCGCGATCCGCGCCCTGCACGGCGGCATGCGCCAGCTTGAGATAGTCCGCTGTATGCAGTTTCATCGAGCCGGAGACGTCGATCAGCAGCAGCAGCTTGCGCGGCACCGTTTGGCGGCGGCGCAGCAGCGGCGAGGGGACATCGCCATCGGCGCTGACGATTTCGCGCAGCGAGCGGCGCAAATCGAGCTTGCCGCGCGAATGGGTGCGCACGGTACGGAAGGAGCGGCGGGCTGGCAGGGCGGAAGCGAGGTTGCGGCGGAAGGCGGTCAGCCTGTCGTCGTCGCGCTGGAAATCGCGGGTGCTCAACTGCTCCAGGGCGGAGGACAGCTCGCCGCCTTCCTGGCTGTGCTCGACTCCAATCCGCTCGTCGTCGGCGCCGTCATTATCCTTGATGCGGGTTTCTTCGTCGGCGTCGCCTTCGATTACGGCTGAAGTGTTGCCATAGAAATGGCTCTGGAAATGCGCTTCGAATTCGTCGCGGCGGTCGGGGGGTGGCGCCAGCGTGGCAAGGGCGGCCTCGCGGATATCGGCCATTGAGCGGGGGCCGAGCAGGGTCACCGCCTGCATGAAGCCGGAGACCTGTTCGGGGGCGATGGCGAAGCCGTAGCGGCGCAGCAGGCGGCCGAAGCCGAGCAGGGGGGCTGCGGCGCGGGGCAAGCTTTCTTCCCGCATCATTCTGTGTCGCCCCGCTCTGTCCTGCCGGACATCTCCCCCTCAAGGGGGGAGATTGGCAGCTTCGAGGCTTCGCTCAGTTCTGCCTCGCTGGAGATTAGCGAAAGCCGAAATGACAGCAAATCTCCCCCCTTGAGGGGGAGATGTCCGGCAGGACAGAGGGGGGTGCTGTCCYGCCAGCGTTGCGGAATGAACGGGGAGAAGCGGTCGCTAAGATCCCGCATCACGCCAGCGCCTCCTCGACAATCCGGCCAAGCTCCGGCGCGATATAGGACAAATCCTCCTCATCCTTGATCAGCACACCGATGGCGCGGCGGAAGGCTTCGGGCCACGGGCTGCCGCCCTTTTCGAGGATGGTGGCGGCGTTGGCCCATTCGACTGCTTCGGCGATGCCGGGGGGCTTGGCCAGCGGCCTAGCGCGAATGCTCTGTACGGCTGCCGCCACGGCGCGCGCGGTGGCCTCTGCCACATCGCCGGCGCGCAGCATGATGATGGCGGCCTCGCGCTCGGCGTCGGGATAGCCGATCCAGTGGTAGACGCAGCGGCGCCGCAATGCCTCAGCGAGCTCACGGGTGCGGTTCGAGGTCAGGATGACGATCGGCTGCGCAGCAGCGCGGATGGTGCCGCGTTCGGGAATGCTGATCTGAAAATCGGAGAGGAACTCCAGCAGTAGCGCTTCGAATTCGTGATCGGAACGGTCGATCTCGTCGACCAGCAGCACGCGCTGTTCCGGTGCGCGCAGCACCTGCAGCAGCGGCCGGGCGATGAGAAAACGGTCGTCATAGATGTCGATTTCGTGTTCGCCGGCATGGCGGATGGCGAGCAGCTGGCGCTGGTAGTTCCACTCGTAGAGCGCGTGCGCGGCRTCGATGCCTTCGTAGCATTGCAGCCGCACGAGATCGCGGCCGAGCAGCTGGGCGATCGCCTTGGCSGCYTCSGTCTTGCCGACGCCCGGYGCRCCTTCGAGCAGCAGCGGCTTGCCSAGCCTGATSGCCAGGAAGATGGCGGTSGCCAGGCTKTCRTCRGCSAGATAGCGCGAGGCGGCGAGATGCTGCGCCACCGCCTCCGGCGAGGTCGCGACAGTCTCTGCATTCACTCCAGACATCTTGTCTCTCAATTCGCCGCTTGCGCCTTSAGCGCGCGCAAAATGCGCTCCGGCGTGATCGGCAGYGTGTCGATGCGCACGCCGACGGCGTCGAAGACGGCATTGGCGACGGCGGGGATTTGCGGRTTGGCRCACATTTCGCCCGGTCCCTTGGCGCCGTAAGGCCCATCAGCCGAAGGCCGCTCCAGCACGATGATCTCGGTCTCGGCGAGATCGCCAGGTCCCGGCATCAGATATTGGTTGAAGTCGGTGCCGCCATGGTCGCGGTTGGGATAATAGGGCTCGGTCGTCTCGTAGAGCGCGTGGCTGATACCCATCCAGGAACCGCCGACGAGCTGCTGCTCGACCATTTTCGGGTTCAGCGCGCGGCCGATCTCGAAGACGTTCTTGACCGTCAGCACGGTGACCTCGCCGGTCTCGTCGTCGACCTCGACTTCGGCCACGGTGCAGGCATGCGCGTAGCAGGTCGACGGCTTCATCGCGCCGGTCTCTTTCTCCGGATAGGAGCGCGGAATCAGGAACATGCCGCGGCCTGAGATGGAGCGGCCGCGCTTGAAATGCGCCGACAGCGCGACATCGAAGATCGAGATCGATTTTTGCGGCGCGCCCTTGACCAGTATGTTGCCCTGGCCRTCGGTCTCGAGGTCGGAGGCATTCACCTCCAGCTCTTCCGCCGCCACTTCCAGCATCACCTGGCGCGCTTCCTTSGCYGCCTGGATGACGGCATTGCCGGCGCGGTGCGTRCCGCGCGAGGCAAACGTGCCCATGCAGTGCGGACCTGTGTCGGTGTCGGCSGTGTCGACGACGACGCGRTCGGTCGGCACGCCGATCGTCTCGGCGCAGATCTGCGCCATGATCTGCTTCATGCCCTGGCCGAGATCGACCGAKGACARMGTCACCATGAAATTGCCGGTCGGKGTCGAATGCACCAGCGCTTGCGTCGGGTCGCCGCCGAGATTCATGCCGGTGGGATAGTTGATCGCGGCAACGCCGCGTCCGCGCCGGATCGCCATCTCAAGCTCCCTTCACATAGGAGGACATCGCCATGTATTTCTCCGCCACCGGCCAATTGGCGGCGCGCGAGGCTTCCTGCATGCATTCGATCAAGGCTGCGCCCTCGGTGGGCTGGCGATGCGCCTTCATGTCGCCGTCGCGATAGGCGTTGATGAAGCGGAATTCGAGCGGGTCCATGCCGATCAGCCGCGCCAGCTTGTCCATCTGCACCTCCAGCGCGAARTCGCCGATGGTGACGCCGAAGCCGCGCATGGCCGACGACGGCGTGCGGTTGGTGTAGACGCAGTAGGTGTCGATCCAGACATTGGGGATGGTGTAGGGGCCGGGATAGTGCCCGGCACCCTTCTGCGCGCCATAGGGCGAGTGGCGCGAATAGGCGCCGGCATCGGTGTAGCCGGTAACCTTGCGCGCGATGATGCGGCCGTCCTTCATCACGCCGTCCTTGATGACGACCTTTTCGGCGGCGCGCGGTGACGAGATCTGCATCTCCTCTTCGCGGCTGTAGATGAAGGACACCGGGCGGCCGGTCAGCTTGGCGCCGAGGATGGCGATCGGCTCGACGATGACATCGACCTTGCCGCCAAAGCCGCCGCCGACGGTGCCACCGACGAAATGCAGCTTGCTGCCCGGCATCTGCAAGATGATCGAGGCGTTGTCGAGAGTGAAGAACATCGCCTGTGTGTTGGTGTAGCAGGTGAAGCGGTCATTGCCCTCGGGCGCCACCACGCAGCCGGTGGTCTCGGTCGGTGCATGCTCGATCGGCGAGGACTGGTAGCTCTGTTCAAGGATGTGGTCTGCGCCGGCAAAGCCCGCCTCGACATCGCCGAAGCGCACCTTGCGGCACTCGCCGCTGTCATAGAGGTAATAGTTCTGGCCGTGATATTCGTTGACCAGCGGCGCGCCGGGCTTCAGCGCTTCCTCCATGTCGAAGACGGCCGGCAGCACCTCGTAGTCGACCTTGACCTTGGCGGCGGCCTCTTGCGCGGCGCGTTCGGTCTCGGCCAGCACCGCCACCACGGCCTCGCCCTTCCAGCGCACCTTGCCGTCGGCCAGCACCGTCTCGTCCTCCGGCCCGATCTGAATCAGGATCAGGATGGTGTAGACATTGTGCGGCACGTCCTTGGCGGTCAGCACCTTGACGACGCCCGGATGCTTCTCGGCCTCCGATGTGTCGATCGAGCGAATGCGGGCGTGATGGTGCGGGCTGCGCACCATCTTCAGGTGCAGCATGCCGGGAAAGTTGCGGTCGGCAAAAAAGGCGGTCTTGCCGGTGACATGGCCGGGTGAATCCGAGCGCGGCCTCGGCTGGCCGATCTCGTGCAGATCGTCCTTGCGCWSATCGGCGAAGTAGTTCTTGCGCAATTCCATATTGTTTCCCCTCAGGCCACGTTCTGCGAATTGGCGCGGGCGGCAGTGAGCACCGCCTGGATGATCGGCTCGTAGCCGGTGCAGCGGCAGATGTTGCCCGACAGTGCCTCCACCACCTCGTCGCGGCTGGGGTTGGGCGTGTGGTCGAGAAGCACCTTGGCGGCCATGATCATGCCTGGGGTGCAGAAGCCGCATTGCGTGGCGAAGGTGTCGAGAAAGGCGCGCTGCAAGGGATGCAGGACGCCACTTTCAGACAATCCCGACGTCGTGGTGATTGTTGTTCCATTGCAGGTTTCAGCCAGCGTCAGGCAGGACAGCCGGAGCTCACCGTCGATGATAACGGAGCAGGCGCCGCAGGTGCCTTGGTGGCAGCCGCCTTTCGGCGAGGTGTCGCCGATCTTGTCGCGCAAGGCGTTGAGCAGCGTGGTGCCGCTGTCGATGAATTCGGCTTTCTCGGAGCCGTTGAGCGTGAATTGAACCGGGACCTTCGCCATGTTTCCTCCTTGCGCGCCTGTCCGACGGATCGGACAGACGCGCGCCCCCCAACGGTTGATTTCAGGTCAGCAGCAGCCGGCCGAGATGGACCGGCAGGACTTCAGCGCGATACCAGGCGCTGGCGATCGGATCGGTGATGGGCGCGATGCCTTCGGTGGCGGCGGCCAGCGCTGCCGCGATGCCGTTTTGGTCGAGCGACTTTCCCTTGAGCGCCTTTTCCGCCGCCTTGGCGCGCACCGGCCGGTCGGCCATGCAGCCAAGCGCGATCCGCACGGAGGACACGGTGCCGTCGGCAGCCTGTTCCAGAACGGCGGCGATGCTGAGCACCGAGACGCCCTTGGGCTTGACCCGCGACACTTTCAGGAAGCGGAAGCTGTCGACCTTCGGCAGCGTGAAGCTGACTGAAATGACGATGGCACGGCTGCCGTCCCGCCCGGCCAGGAAGGTACCGATCGATGTCTCTCCATCCTCGGTGCCGACCGTGGCATCGAGCGCCAGCAAGGCAACGGCGAAGTCGCCATAAGGCGCCGGCGCGAACAGATTGCCGCCGACGGTCGCCATGTTGCGGATTGCCGGGCCGCCGACGGCGCGTGCGGCCTTGGAGAGCGTGCCGAGGTCGGGATGGCCCGCGATCGCCGCCATGGTCACCGAGGCGCCGATGCGGACCTTGCCGCCGGCGACCGCGATGGCCGACAGGGCCGGATCGGTCGACCTGACAAGGCCGGAGACCGAGACATCGCCTTCATTGGCCGCGCGCACGACCAGCGTGCCGCCGCCGAGATAGCGCGTGCCCTGGGCTTTCAGTGCCGCGTTCGCATCTTTCACCGTTGCGAAAGTCTGGAGTGCAAGCGTCATGGCCCGCTCCTTCAGCTCTGGTCGGAAAAATGGCTCTTCAAGGCGTTGAAGCCGCCCTGGAAGACATTGGCGCCCATGCCGGCGGCGATCTTGTCGGCTTCTTCGGGTGCCGCATCGAAGCTGGCGGTCCATTCGGCGTAGGTGCGGTCGCCATCGGTGACGCGCCTGAGCTGCAGCGTCGCCTTGTGGTTGGTGAGCGGCTGTGGCGTTTCCAGGATGGAGTAGCTGACGAGAAAATTCTCATCGGAGAAGTCGAGCAGCTTTTCACGGATGCGCGCGCCGCTGGCGAGCTCGAAATTGCGAACGCAACCGATCGCGCCAGCGTCCTTGCCCTCCTCGATATGGCTCTCGACCATGCGCGGATGCCAGCCCGGCAGGCCGTTGAAGTCGCGTATGCGCGCCCAGACCTTTTCGACCGGCGCGTCGATGACGCTGGAGATGGTGACTTTTGCCATAGGACGTTCCCTTGCGAATGCGACAGCTGGGCAAGGGTAGGGCGGCGGTCAGGGCGACGCTTATCAAAGCGTCTTGTGCGCGTATCAAGGAGTCTGAAAAAGCGGACTCGGCAGGCCGGCTCAGGCATTCACCCGTGCGGCCTCTCGGTAAAGCGTCGGCGGTACGCCGACATGGTCGCGGAAGAAGCGCGAGAAATTGCCCTGGGTGGTGAAGCCGAGRTTGCAGGCGACCGAGATCAGCGGCTCCTGCGACCACTGCAGCTGCCGCACTGCTTCCTCCATGCGCAGCGTGTTCCAGTAGACGTTTGGCGTCAGATTGGTCTGTTCCTTGAACAGAGCGAAGAAATGCGGCCGCGACAGGCCAACGCTGCGCGCCACGTCGTCGAACGAGATGCGCTCGCAGACATTGGCCTTCATCAGCTGGATTGCCTTGCGGACGCGGAAATCCTGCATGGTGATGATGCGGATGCGCGCCTCGTGCGGCGCCGAGGCATCGGCGGCGTCGAGGACCGAATCGATGAAGCGCTCGATCTCGTAATTGGCGATATCGTCGACGCTTTCATTGTCGGTCAGATGGTCAAGCAGGCTGGCGGCGGCCTGATGCAGCCAGGGCTCCAGCGTGATCGCTGCCTGCGAAAACAGCGGCGCGGAGGAGGGCAGGTCACGGCGACGCCGCGCCCAGTCGGGATCGATGTAGAAGGCGAGGAACAGGCCGGGCCTGCCGTTCTGCGACAGGACGTGGCTGTGCGGYTSGAAGGAATTGATGCCGGCGGCGGTGYMRGGSCCRAGCYKSACCGTYTSGCGGCCGATGGTCATCTCGCCGGCAGTGCCTTCGAGCCAGATGATSAKATGYGCCTCGACATGGGCATGGGTGACGAAGTCGCTKGCGACATTCAGGACAGAAACATGTCCGAACCGGCCCCAGTAGAGCCTGATCGCGTCCGTCATGGGTATTACCTCCCGCAGACGACTGGCCTCCCTTCGCCTGCATCGAGGATAGTGCGGCCGGTTTTCGGTCTCCGTCAAGGCATGGGCTGTTGGCCGGCAGCCGTGGCGAGCCGCATCAGCCGATTTTCAGACTGAGCGATAGGTTTCCCCTTCTCCCACACGGGGAGAAGGAAAGGCGCTTCAATCGCTGCGCCTGAAATTGCGGATGCGGTCGAACAGCACGGCAAGCAGGATGGCGCCGCCGATGAAGACACCTTGCCAAAAGGCGTTGATGCCGAGCAAGCCAAGGCTGTTGCGGATAACCTCGATGAGGGCCGCGCCGACAATGGCGCCGAAGGCGGTGCCGACGCCGCCGGCCAGATTGGCGCCGCCGATGACGGTGGCGGCGATCACCTGCAATTCCATGCCGGTGCCGAGATTGGTGGTGACGGCGCCCAGCCACCCGGTCTGGATGATGCCGGCAATGCCGGCCGCCAGCGCCGAGATCATGTAGACCGCGACCTTGATCTGCTTCACCGGGACGCCGGTCAGCGTTGCCGCGTGCTCATTACCGCCAATGGCGAAGATGTGGCGGCCGAACTTGGTCCAGCGCAGGGTAAAACCGGTGATCAGCGCCAGTATGATGGTGTAGAGCACCGGATTGGCGATGCCGAATACCCAGGCACCGCCGCCAAGCGCCAGCAGCTTGTTGTGGTCCGGGCCAAACTGGAAGACGACGGTGTTGTTGGAGGCGACCATGGCCAGGCTGCGGGCGATCGACAGCATGCCAAGCGTCACCACGAAGGGTGGAAAGCCGATATAGGCGATCAGAATACCGTTGAAGGCGCCGATGGCGAGCGCGGTGGCGATCGACGCCAGGATGCCGATCTCGATCGAGTAGCCGGCATGCATGGTGACGGCCAGCACCATCGACGACAGGCACAGCACCGAACCAACCGACAGGTCGATGCCGCCGGTGATGATGACGAAGGTCATGCCGAGCGCGATGATGGCGACAAAGGTGATGTTGCGGGTGATGTTGTAGAGGTTCTTCGAGGTGGCGAAGGCGTCGGTGGCAAATGACAGGAAGATGCAGGCGAGGATGACGGCGATCACCACCCAGAAGGTCTGGCTGGCGAACATCCTTGCCAGCAAGGATTGCTGCTTCTGCACGATCGGCTGGTCAATTGTCAGTGCCATCGTCGACCTTTACCCCATAGAGAAAATGCTTGAAAATCAAACCTGTTCGATGGCGCCGGTGATCAGCCCGGTGACTTCCTCGGGCGAGCTCGACGCGATCGTCTTGTCGGCCACCTTGCGACCGCGCCGCATGACGATGACACGGTCGGCGACGTCGAAGACGTCGGGCATGCGGTGGCTGATCAGCACGACTGATATGCCCTGGTCGCGCAGCCGGCGGATCAGGTTCAGCACTTCGGCGACCTGCCTGACCGAGATCGCCGCCGTCGGCTCGTCCATCAGCACGATCTTGGCCTGCGACAGCCTGGTGCGGGCGATTGCCACCGCCTGGCGCTGGCCGCCGGACATCTGCTTGACGAGGTCGCGCGGCCGGGTCTCGGACTTCAGTTCGGCGAAGATCTGGCCGGCGCGCTTGTACATTGTGGCATAGTCGAGAATGCGGAACGGACCGACGCCGCGCCGCAATTCGCGGCCGAGATAGACGTTCGCCGCAGCGGTCAAATTGTTGCAGAGCGCCAGGTCCTGGTGGACGATCTCGATGCCGTGTTGGCGCGCCTCGACCGGCTTGTGCAGGATCAGCTCCTTGTCGTCCATGCGCATCGAGCCATGGCTCGGCCGGAAATTGCCGGCGATCATCTTGACCAGTGTCGACTTGCCGGCGCCGTTGTCGCCCATCAGGCCGACGACCTGGCCGGGCTCGATCGACAGCGACACGTCGTTGACCGCCTGGATGGCGCCGAAATGCTTCGAGATATTGGTGAGTTCGAGAACCGCCACCAGCCTGTTGCCTCCCCATGCCTTGCTGCGCACCTGCTGGAGGCGCGCCCTAGCATCGCTTCTCCAGCTCCTCCCGGAAACAGCGATATCAGGCATTTACGCAAATGCTTGTGCGGGCGTCAATTGTCCGATGAATAGGAAAAGGGTAATTGTCGGACGAATAGTGGAGCGCGGTTCCAAAAAATCCGTTTTGTAGGACAAATAGCAATTGACGTTGGCGCCTCGCCGTTATTAGCTGAGACTCGGAGGAAGATTTGCCGGTCCCCAAGTCATGATTGACGGCGGGGTCGGCGGGAGATCATCGATTGTATCGGCGCTGCCGGTCCGGTCGCATACGAAAATGCTTATCGGCCTTGCCTGGTGACACGAGCATTCGCTCTGCCATCTCGCGTTCAGGCCGATTTGTGTGGCGGGCACGCCGTGTCCGTCTRTTTYMAMGGGAGGACTGACATGAGGAAAWCASTWTTGCTYGCCRCYGYCGCCGYCATGGCGCTGGGCGCCGGGCCGGCTWTGGCCAAGAAGCAGCTCGTCATCGTGGTGAAAGGTCTCGACAATCCGTTCTTCGAGGCCATCCACCAGGGTTGCGAGAAGTGGAACAAGGAAAACGCCAGCTCGGAGTATGAATGCTTCTACACCGGCCCGGCATCGACTTCCGACGAGGCCGGCGAGGCCCAGATCGTCCAGGATATGCTGAGCAAGGCGGATACAGTGGCGATGGCGATTTCGCCGTCCAACGCGCCGCTGATCGCGCAGACGATCAAGACCGCCAACCCGACGATCCCGATCATGACCATCGACGCCGACCTCGCCAAGGAGGATGCCGCACTTCGCAAGACCTATCTCGGCACCGACAACTATCTGATGGGCAAGAAGATCGGCGAGTACATCAAGAAGGGCAAGCCGAACGGCGGTACGATCTGCACCATCGAAGGCAATCCCGCGGCCGACAACATCCTGCGTCGCGCGCAAGGCATGCGTGACGCGCTGTCGGGCAAGGACGGCCTCGCGGCACTTGCCGGCGAAGGCGGCTGGACGGAAGTCGCCGGCTGCCCGGTGTTCACCAATGACGATGGCGCCAAGGGCGTTCAGGCGATGACCGATATCCTCGCCGCCAACCCCAAGCTCGACGCCTTCGGCATCATGGGCGGCTGGCCGYTGTTCGGCGCSCCGCAGCCCTATCGCGATCTGTTCGGGCCGCTGAAGGACCGGATAGCCAGCAACGACTTCGTCATCGGTGCCGCCGACACGATCGGCGACGAGGTGGCGATCGCCAGGGACGGCCTCGTCACCGCGCTGGTCGGCCAGCGGCCCTTTGAAATGGGCTACAAGGCGCCGTCGGTGATGATCGAGCTGATCGAAGGCAAGAAGGTCGACGATCCGGTCTTCACCGGCCTCGACGAGTGCACCAAGGATACGGTCGACACCTGCATCCAGAAGTAGCTTGCGATTTCGGGGCGCTCGGCAACGGGCGCCCCGTTCCCATTGAATTCTTGAACTTGGCGCCGTGGCGAGGGGCAACAGGCTCCGGCCTTGACGCGTCCAGAGTTTGGATTTTCGGCAACGGGATCGGCACCGTGCAACTCCGGATCAATCCGGGTGACAGGCGGCCGACCTATTGGAACGTGGATGCCGGACGAGAAGGCAAAGATACAATCCAGCCGGGCCAAGACGCAAGCCAACCGCAATCCGGCGGTCGTGCGCAGGGCGGATGCGGCGCACTTTGTCGGGTCCAGCGTCCATGCCTCGCTCGCCAGCGAGATCGGTCTGCGGATTGTGCGCGGCGACTATCCGCCCGGCAGCATCCTGCCCAATGAGGCCAAATGGGCCGAAACCTTCAATGTCAGCCGCTCGGCGGTGCGCGAGGCGATCAAGATGCTGATGGCCAAGAGCCTTTTGGCATCGCGCCCCAAGATCGGCAGTTGGGTCGAGCCGAAGGAGCGCTGGAACCTGCTCGACCGCGACGTGCTTGCCTGGTACGCGACCGCACCCGACCGCGAAGCCTTCCTGCGCACCGTGCAGGAATTCCGCCACATCATCGAACCGGAAGCCTCCGCCTTTGCCGCCATGCGGCGCAGCGACGAGCAGATGGCCGAGATCAGCCTGGCCTGCCGCGAGATGGGCGAGGCTGCGAACCTGCCGGAGCGCATCCGCGCCGACACACGCTTTCATCTCGCCATCCTGCGRGCSTCGGGCAACGACCTKYTGGTGCCGCTCGGCGTGCTGATCGAATCSGCRCTCGACCAYCTCTTYGTCTTCACCACGCGCCAGGTCGGCGATCAGCGGCGCGCGCAGAAACTGCATGAAGCGATCGAGAAGGCCATCCGCCTGCAGCGCCCCGCGGCGGCGCGCAACGCCGTGCACAAGCTGCTCGCCGACACCGATGAGGGGATCGGAAGCAGGCGGCGGTAGGGCTCTCAGATCGTCTGCTTCTTACCGTCCTTCGTCGGCATCAGGTCCACCCCATTCACCTTGGCGATGTGCGTTGCCAGCATCGGCACGAACTGTTCGGCCGGGCCGGTGGCGTGGGCGCCGGCGAAGGAATTCTTGGTGGCATTGCCGAGCGGGTTGGCGATGCCGGCGGCACCTGCCATGGACTCCAGATAGGTCAGATCCTTGAAGGCGTTGGCGATGGTGAATTTGTGGGCGTCGCGGTCGCCCTCCAGCGTCCAGCGCATGAAGGTCTGGTAGAARCCGCARTCCATGCGGCCGTTGCGGATGACGCTGTCGAAACGCGSCGGCGAGATGCCGACCTTYTCGGCCAGCGCCAGCGCCTCGGAATAGATSGCGGCRTAGCCCAGMGARATGAAATTGTTGAGCAGTTTCATGCGGTGGCCGTCGCCGGTGTCGCCGATATGGACGATGCGGCCGGCCCAGGTTTCGATCACCGGCTTGACCCGGGCAAAGAGAGTATCGGGCGCGCCGACCATGGCGTCGAGCGTGCCTTCCCAGGCTTCCTTCGGCGTGCGGCTGAGCGGCGCATCGACAAAATCGACGCCGATCTCCTTCAGTTCCGCGGCGAGCGCCACGGTCGAAACTGGATCGGAAGTCGAGCAATCGACGACGACCGAGCCTTTTTTCAAGCCTTCCTTGAGTCCGCCGGGGCCACGGATGATGGCTTCGACCTCGCGCGAACCGGTGACGCAGATGAAGACGATATCAGATGCCGCTGCGACATCGCGTGACGTCKCTGCCTCCTTGGCGCCGCGACCCAGCAGATCTTCCGCTGGCTTGCGGTTCTTGCGGCCGAGGAATGTCAGGGGATAGCCCTTGTCGACGATGTTCTTGGCGATGCCGTGCCCCATCAGGCCAAGGCCGATGAAGCCGATCTTTTCGCGCGTGGCGGAGGTGTTCATGTCGTCTGTCCTATCCCGGATTATCGATAATTGCGC
>NZ_JBFUGJ010000015.1:0-48625 GCF_056402975.1 Mesorhizobium sp. P3_A9
GATGGCGGCTATGGGGGCAATCCGGCGCTGTTCCCGTTCTTCAAGACGGCGGCGACGGAGGATGTGCTTTTGGTGCAGATCAATCCGGTGGTGCGCGAAGGCACGCCAAAGAGCGCCAACGAGATCCAGAACCGCATCGACGAGATCACCTTCAATGCCGGGCTGCTGAACGAATTTCGTTCGATCGCCTTCGTCAAGGAACTGATCGCCGCCGGCCGGCTGCCAAATGGCGAGTACCGCGACATCCGCATGCACCGCATCGATGCCGATGAGGCGTTCAAGGACCTGTCGGCGTCGTCCAAGGTCAATGCCGAATGGGCGTTCCTGAGCTATCTCAGAGATCTCGGCCGCACAGCGGCCAGCGACTGGCTGGAGGAGAATTACGACGCCGTCGGCAAGCGGCCGACGCTCGATCTGTCGAGCGAACTCGACGACGGCTTCAAGCCGGTGCGAGGGCCGGCGCCCGGTCGTCGGGTCAAGGAGTTTCTTGCAGCGCGCAAGAATCCGGAGGCGGAGCGCCGCCGGGCCTGAACCCGCCGGGTGCCGAAGAAGCGATAGCCGATCTGCGTCAGGCGCTGCCCGGCTATCCTCGGATCGATCAAGACCATCAGCGAGGTCTTCCGGAAGTCGGACTAGGTTTCCAGGGCGATCCGGCAAGGCAGCAACCTTTGCGTGCGGAGAACGCTTCATCATGCTGACGCCTGCTGCCACCGGCATGCCGACGATGCCGCGCGGTGTTGCTTGTAGATGAATAGCGGAACGACAGACACCGCTCCTGCAAATGGCGCGGAAAATCGTCCCGGTTTCCGCAGCCGCCCCGTGCACGTGGCAAGTCATGAACTGGTGAGCCACGCCGATCCGAGACATTCCAGTGCACGGGTACCGATGGTCTCGACGCTGGGTTCCATGTCAACGAACTGGCCTCCGGGCAGTCCCGACCTGATGGGTGTGCCTTTCCATTTTGCAAGCAATTACAATGCATTGACCAAGCTCTACTGCTCCGAGGTTTGATGTCCTCCGCTGACCAGAATGACTTGGCCCGTAGGCCAAAATCGTGGTCCTGATCAAGCCCCCGGCGGTCGATGGCGGCTTGTATTTCGGGGAGCAATGCGCAGCCTGTCGGCGATGACAGACCGATCGTCCGAGGTTGGTCATGAGAGGCCGATCTTGAGCCGGCTGCGAGGCCGCTGAACCGGTATTTTAGCAGATCGAAAGAGTTTCGCGGCGGCCAGACCTTGCCCGGCTACGCAATGCTGCTGCAACTTTCGGACTATATTGCGGTGCAACTTTGATGTAGAAGCGCGCTCGCCTATCACGGCAATTTGAACACGGTCAGGCGCGCACCCATATCGGCGACGCGCCCGCGTCATGAAGGCGCGGTGCTGGCCGAACCCGCAACGGAAAAAACGACGATGCCGAGAATCAGGTTTCACAAGCTTGCAGCCATTGTTGTGCTCATTGGTTTCGCGGCGTGGATGGCGACAGGTGAATTCTCGTCGGTCGGCAGCGTAGCGGCCAACAAGGCCAAGGCGGCCGAAGTCGAGCAGGGCAAGGCGCCGGACGCGAGCAAGCCGAAGACGGCGGAAGCCGAACCGAAGGCGCCGTTGCGCACCGTTGCGGTGGTGACGCCGCCACGCAAGACCTATGCGCGCGCCATCCGCATTTCCGGGCTGACCGAGGCCGACAAGCGCGCCGTGCTTGCCACCCGCGTCGCCGGCGTCATCGACAAGCTGCCGGTCAAGCAAGGCGATCACGTCAAGACCGGTGACCTGGTGCTGATGCTGGCCGCCGAGGAAAAGATCTCGATGGTGGACAATGCCAAGCAGCTTGTCGCGCAGCGCCAGGCCGAGCTGGAAGCGTCGCTGCGGCTGATGAAATCAGGCAATCTGCCCAAGCTGCAGCTCGACACCGCCCGCTCCAATCTGACCCTGGCGCAATCGCAGCTGGACACCGCGCAGGCCGAGCTCGACCGCAATGAGGTCAAGGCGCCTTTCGACGGCGTCATCGACCGGGTGCCGGTGGAACTTGGCAGCTCCGTCATGCAGGGCGGCGAGGTGGCGACCATCCTCAAGCTCGATCCGGTGATCGCGCGCGGCGAGATCAGCGAGCGTGACCTCGGCTATCTCAAGATCGGTGACAAGGCCGGCGTTCGGCTGGTCAGCGGCCAGACCGTCCAAGGCACCGTGCGCTATATCAGCCGCGACGCGTCGTCGGCGACCCGCACCTTCCGTATCGAGGTTGCCATCCCCAATGCCGACGGCTCGGTGCCGGCCGGCATGACGGCGGAAATCCAGCTCAGCGCGCTGCCGACCGACGCAGTCCTGCTGCCGCGTTCAGTGGTGACGCTGGGCGACAAAGGCGATCTCGGCATCCGCGCCGTCGGCAAGGACCACAAGGTGGCGTTCTTCCCGATCGACCTGGTCGACGACACGCCGACCGGCCTCGTGCTCGGCGGCATCCCGGCCGATGCGCGCATCATCGTTGCCGGCCAGGAACTGGTGAAGGAAGGCGATGAGGTCAAGCCGGTTGAAGCCGACCAGGCGACCATCAACAAGCTGATCGGCGAAGCCACCGCCGGCACGCAGTAGCGCTGTCTACGAAGGGATACTCCGGGCGGGGTCAATCGGCTGCGACGCAGCTTCTGAAATTCAACGACAGGCGTTAGCCATGGATATCGTCAAACTCGCGATCAACAACGCCCGCCTGACCATCTCGGTGCTGGTCTTCCTGCTGCTGGCAGGCTGGGTTGCCTATCAGTCGACGCCGAAGGAAGCGGAACCCGACGTTCCGATTCCGATGATGTATGTCAGCCTGATCTATCAAGGCATTTCGCCGGAGGATTCCGAGCGGCTTCTGCTGCGGCCGATGGAAAGCAAGCTGAAGAGCCTCAAAGGCCTCAAGGAAATGCGCTCGGCCGCGTTCCAGGGCGGCGGCTATGTGCTGGTCGAGTTCCAGCCACAGACCAACCTGGCGACGGCCCTGCAGGATACGCGCTCCAAGGTGCAGGACGGCAAGGCCGACCTGCCGCAGGCGGCCGAGGAGCCTGTCGTCACCGAGGTGAACATTTCCGAGTTCCCGGTGCTGGTCGTTACACTGTCGGGCGATTTGCCCGAACGCGTCTTGACCGCCGCGGCGCGCGAATTGCGCGACCGCATCGAAGAAGTACCCGGTGTCCTCGAAGGCTCGCTGCAGGGCTCGCGCGACGATCTCGTCGAAGTCGTCATCGATCCGATGAAGCTGTCTTCCTACGGCCTGCAGCTCGACCAGCTGATTGGCGCCGTCGGCGCTTCAAACAGTCTGGTCGCGGCCGGCAACATCGAAGGCTCGGAGGGCAAGTACGCCGTAAAGGTGCCGTCGCTGATCGAGACGCCCGAAGATGTTGCGTCCTTGCCGGTGGTTGCTGGTCCCAATGCCGTCGTGCAGGCCAAGGACATCGCGACGATCCGCTCGACCTTTGCCGATGCCACGACAATCACACGCCTCAACGGCAAGCCAGCCATCGCCATTGAAGTGAAGAAGCGCATCGGCGCCAATCTGATCGACACGCTGGCCAAGGTGAGGGAGGTGTCCGACGGCTATATCAAGACGATGCCCGAGGGAATGCACGTCACCTATACGCAGGACAAGTCGGTCTTCGTCAACCAGCTGCTTGGCGACCTGCAGAACCACGTGATGATCGCGGTGATCCTGGTGTTCATCGTCATCCTCTACGCGCTGTCCGGGCGAGCCTCGCTGCTGATTGGTCTCGCCATTCCGTCGTCTTTCCTGATCGGAATATTGCTGCTCGCCATGATGGGCTACACGATCAACATGATCGTGCTGTTCAGCCTCATCCTGGCGGTCGGCATGCTGGTCGATGACGCCATTATCGTCACCGAGTTCGCCGAGCGACGCATGAGCGAAGGCATGCCGAAGGCGGAAGCGTTTACACTCGCCGCCAAGCGCATGGCGGGTCCCGTCATCGCGGCCACGATGACGCGCATCGCCGCGTTTTCGCCGCTGCTGTTCTGGCCGGGCATCATCGGCGACTTCATGAAATACATGCCGATCACGCTGATCGTCACGCTCTCGGCCTCGATGCTCTATGCGTTGGTCTTCGCACCGACGCTGGGGGYGCTCTTCGCCAAGGCCCCCGAGCATCATGAGGAAGGCAATCGGGACGGGTTGTACATGGCCATCGTCAAGCAGGCGGTGCGGTTCCCC
Organism: Mesorhizobium sp. P3_A9; assembly: GCF_056402975.1. Taxonomy (NCBI): domain Bacteria; kingdom Pseudomonadati; phylum Pseudomonadota; class Alphaproteobacteria; order Hyphomicrobiales; family Phyllobacteriaceae; genus Mesorhizobium; species Mesorhizobium sp. P3_A9. Next base: position 4,204 of record NZ_JBFUGJ010000015.1, read on the forward strand.
ATAACCGTGGTCCTGCTGACCGTCGCGCTGCTGTTTGGCGTCGGCTACGCTTATTCGAAATATGGCGCGGGTGTCGAGTTCTTCCCCAGTGTCGAGCCCGACTACGGCCTGCTCTATGTGCACGCGCGCGGCAATCTTTCGCTGGCTGAAATGGACACCGCGACGAAGATTGCCGAGAACAGGATGCTCGGCTGGCCCGGCATCAAATCGGTCTACACGCGCGTCGGCAAGACGCAAGGCGGCGGCCAGGATGTCCCCGAGGACGTGGTCGGCGTTATCCAGTACGAATTCATCGACTGGCGCGAACGCAAATCGGCGAACCAGATCCTCAGTGATCTGCGCGTCGTCATGGCCGGGATTCCCGGCGTCGATGTCGAGGTCCGCGTGCCGGAGGCCGGTCCGCCGACCGGCAAGCCGATCCAGATCAGGCTTTCGGCCATCGATCCAAAAGGCCTCGACGACAAGGCGCGCGCTGTCGCGGCACGCATCGCCAAGGTGCCCGGCGTCATCGATATTTCCGACGGCCTGCCGCCGCCCGGCGTCGACTGGGCGATTGAGGTCGACCGCGCCAAGGCGGCGCAATACGGCATCAGTCCAACCGCTGTCGGCACCGTGGTGCAACTGGTGACGAATGGTCTGAAGCTTTCGGAATACCGGCCAGCCGGGGCGGACGACGCCGTCGACATCAGGCTGCGCCTGCCCGAAGACAGGCGCACCCTGTCGACGCTCGATGAACTCAGGGTGCAGACCGCGCAAGGCTCGGTGCCGATCTCGAACTTCGTCGTGCGCAAGCCTGAGCCGACCGTCGGCATCCTCAACCGCATCGACGGCGCACGTACGGTAGTCGTTCAAGCCAACGTCGCCGCCGGCACGCAGGTCGCTGCCGTGCAGCAGGAGGTCACCAAGGCCGTCGCTGACATGGATCTCGGTAGCGGGATACGCTGGAAGCTGGCCGGCTCGAACGAGGACAGCGCCGAGGCAAGCGCCTTCCTTGGCAAGGCATTCGGGGCGGCGATCTTCCTGATTTTCCTTGTGCTGCTGATGCAGTTCAACAAGTTCACCAGCGTGCTGATGGTGCTGTCGTGCGTGGTCATGGCGACGGTGGGTGTGTTCCTTGGACTGCTGATAACAGGCGAGACGTTCGGCATTGTCATGTCGGGCATCGGCGTCATCGCGCTGGCCGGCGTGGTGGTGAACAACAACATCGTGCTGATCGACACCTATGACCGGCTGCGCGAAGAAGGCTGGGACAAGATGGACGCGGTGCTGCAGACCTGCCGGGAACGCGCCCGTCCTGTCGTGCTGACGGCTGTGTCGGCGATCCTCGGCGTGTTGCCGATCGCCTTCGGCCTTGGGCTGGAAATCTTCCATCACGAGACGACGATCAATGCGCCGTCGACGCAGTGGTGGATCTCGCTGTCCTCGGCGATCGTTTTCGGCCTGTCCTTCGCCACCCTGCTGACGTTGGTGGTGACACCCTCGATGCTGATGATCTTTACACGCAGCAAGAACAGCCGCTTCTATGCGTTTTTCCGCCGGGTATTCCGGCGCGGCAAGGGCACGGTTTCGTCGACCGAAACGCCAGGCCGGGATGTGGATGCCGAGCCTGCGATCGCCTTCCCGAAAGCCGCCGAATAGGCACACTGCATGATTTGACCGGCAAAGGCCGCTCGGAACAACCGGGCGGCCTTTTGCATTGTTCCCCCGGGGCAATGTGAAGACATTGCCCCGAAACAATGCGCGGGGAAGTCTCATGCCAATCACCACCATCGTCATCATCGTCCTGATCCTTATCCTCATCGGTGCGGTGCCGGCCTGGCCGCATTCGCGCTCCTGGGGCTATGGACCGTCGGGCATTCTTGGCGTGGTGCTGGTGGTGGTTCTGGTGTTGCTGCTGATGGGACGGCTCTGAGCCGGCCCGCCGCCTCCAGCGTTGGTTCAAGCAGCTTTCGACGTGCCCTTCGCAGTGGCGATGCCGATATCCTCGAGGGCCTGGGCGACCGCTTGATCCAGCGGCGTGTGCGGGATTTCGCCGATGATGCCTTCCAGCCGCGTCGAGGCCAACTGGTGCGGCTCGAAGCGCAGATAGGACATCGAGACGATCTCGCGCCACATCGCGACGAACGGGCTGCCGGCGCGCAGCACCCACCAGGGCATCGAGGTCATCTTGAGGCGACGTCCGAGCGCCTTCTCGGCGGCGGCCTTTATCTGCAGATCGGTGATGGCGTGACCCGGAAAGTTCAGCGCCTCATAGGAGCCGAGCTTGTCGAGATTTTTGGCCAGCGCGACGAAGCCTACGGCGAAGTCCGGCAAATAGGCCCATTCATGCACCAGGTCGACCGGGCCGGGCGCGGTGTAGATGCCCTTGCTCATCTTCTCGGCGACGACTAGGTCGAACCAGGAGCCGCTGCCGGTGCCGCCGAAGAAATCGCCCGCGCGCAGCAGAATGGTGCGCACCCGGCCAGCGTCCGCCTCGCGGCGGAACAAATCCTCCATGGCGCAGCGGATGCGGCCCTTCTCGGTGGTCGGATGGAATGGTGTGTCTTCGGTGATCACCGCCGGCATCGGCGAGCCGTAATTGTAGACGGTACCGGGGAACAGATGCAGCGCGTCATTGGCGTGGCAGGCGGCCATGACGTTTTCGGCCATAGGCAGGCATTTGCCCCAGTCGGTGTAGATCGGGTTGAGGCCGTTGAAGATGATATCGACACCTTCGGTGGCGCGGATCAGTGACTGACGGTCCAGCGCATCGCCGGCAACCGCCGTGGCACCTTCGAGTTCTGCCGGCACCTTGCCGCTGCGGGTGATGGCGCGGACGTCGAAGCCGGCGTCGATGAAGGCTTTGGCAACCACGCGGCCGAGCCGGCCATTGGCGCCGAGAATTGCGATCTTGGTCATTTGAGTTCTCCTGGTTGAAATCCGTTTCGGTGTTTGCAGGGCGAATATGATTGCCTCATCGATGAATTAAAATTGACCATAGATGCAGATTTGATATTCATTATTGAATGGCTGACATCGACTGGAATCTGATCAAGAGCTTCGTCACGGTGGCGGAAACCGGCAGCCTGTCGGCGGCCGCGCGAAAGCTGTCGGCCAGCCAGCCGACGCTTGGCCGTCACATCGGGGAGTTGGAGCAGGCGCTCGGTGTCACGCTGTTCCGGCGTGGGCGGAGCGGCTATGCGCTGACSGAAGCCGGCGCCACGCTGTTCGAGCGCGGCAAGGCGGTCAGCGAGCAGGCGAGTGCCTTTTCACGCCTCGCCCTGGGCTCGGTCGAGGCGATCGAAGGCACGGTGCGCATTGCCGCCAGCGAGGTGGTGGCGGCCTATGTCCTGCCCGATATGATGGCGCGGCTCGGTTTCGAGGAACCCGGCGTCGAGGTYGAGRTCGTCGCCTCGAACCAGGTCGARAAYCTKMTGCGYMGGGAYGCCGATATCGCCATCCGCATGGTCAAGCCGGCGCAGAACGAACTGGTGGCGCGCAAGGTCTGCGATATCCCGCTCTGCGCCTGCGCGGCCATTTCCTATCTCGAGAGGCGCGGCCGCCCGCTCGGGCCAGCCGACCTCGTCGACCACGCCCTGATCGGCTTCGACCGCAGCGACGAGATGATCAGGGGCTTTGTCCAGAATGGCATCCCTGTCACCCGCGGCAGTTTCCGCTTCAGGGCCGACAACCAGATCGTCCTGTGGGAAGCGGTGCGGGCAGGGAATGGTATTGGCCTTGGCCAGGAGCCGCTGGCCGATCGCGATCCGCTGGTGGAGAAGGTGCTGCCCGGCCTGCCGCTGCCAAGCCTGCCGGTGTGGCTCGCCATGCATCGCGATGTGCGCAGCAGCGTGCGCATCCGCCGCGTGGCGGATTTTCTCCACGAGGAGCTGAAACGCTATTCGGCGGGGGCGGCGGCGAATTCGGCGCGGTGAGCGAGGCCCGCCATCAGCAGGACGACGATCAGCAGCACCGACATGGCGATGAAGATCGGCCCGAAGCTGGAATGCTCGGCGACGAAGCCGATCGCCGACGGCGCCACCAGAATGCCGGAATAGCCCATGGTGGTGACGACGCTCATGCCGGTGCCCGACGACATGCCTTCCTGGTTGCCGCCGGCCGAAAAGAGGATCGGCACCATGTTGGCGATGCCGAAGCCGCAAAGCGCAAAGGCGGCGATGGCGAGCCAGGGCGACGGCGACAGGCCGGCGACCAGCATGCCGACGGCGGCGACAATGGCCGAGCCGCGCAGCGTCGTCACAGCGCCGAAACGGTTGCGCACGCCGTCGCCGAAAAAGCGCATGATCGCCATGACGCCGGAAAAGGCGGCGTAGGCAAGACCGGCGACGGCAAGGTCGGCGCCAAGCTCCTGCCGGAGATACAATGCCGCCCAGTCGAGCACCGCGCCTTCGGAGACCATCGTCAGCAGCGCCATCAGGCCGATCAGGTAGACCAGTGGGTTTGCCGGCAGCGTGAACTTATGATGCTCGGCCGCCTGCGGCTTGTCCTCGGCGACGAGATACCCGACCGCCATCGCGATCGCCGCGAAGGCAAGCGCGGTCACGACCGCGGCGTGGGCGAGGTGGCCATAGTGCTGGATGGCAAAGCCGCCGAGGGCGCCGCCGGCGAAACCGCCGAGGCTCCAGAAGCCGTGTGAGGACGACATGATCGCGCGGGACAATTTTCGCTCGACCACCACCGCATTGGCATTCATGGCGACATCCATGCCGCCGATCGAACCGCCGAAGATGAACATGGCGATGGCTGCCAGCGGCACGTTGGGCGCCAGCGCCACGACCAGCAGGCCGAGGCTGCCGCAAAGGCCGAACCAGCGCAGCACGGTGCGCGAGCCGTGCTTCGAGATCAGGTGACCGCACCAGGTCATGGYGGTGACCGCGCCGGCGCCGAACAAAAGGATCAGCAGCCCAAGCGTGAATTTCGAGATGTCGAGCCGGGTCAGGAACACCGGGATCTGCGGCGCCCAGCTGCCGGTCAGGAAGCCATTGGCGAGGAAAATGGCCGCCACGGCCCATCGCCCGCGAATGGCAGTCTGCATAGCGCTTTGCGCGTTCATAAGGCGAATCCGGTCAGAAAATGGCTTTGTGCGGCAAATTAGATCGATTCAATTTCTAGTCAAGAACCGGACTTCAGGAAGTGCTTGGACCAAAGGGCAACCGGGATCGGTACCGCTCATGTAGATTTATCCGACGTTGGAGATTGGCGAAAACGCCCCTCCCTTCGTCATCCACGGGCGGAGCAAGGAGCGCAGCGACGCGGCGCAGACCCGAGGATCCATGCCGCGACTTGCGTGCGATGCTACGGTGCAGAACCAGTCGCGGTGAGCGCGACCTTCATTCTGAGCCGCGTGCTCTTGGCAACTGTCGCGGCATGGATCCTAGGGTTTCCGCGACGTCGCTTCGCGACTGCTCCACCCTAGGATGACGAAGCTGCGTTGTATTGGTCGGCAACGCCCGCCGGTGTGAACTCAGTGGTCCTTCGGCCGTCTTGCCTCGAATTCGGCCTTCTTGGCATCGGAGGCTTCGGTCTGGTTGAGCGCCTGCCATTCAGCATAGGGCATTCCGTAGACGATCTCACGCGACTGGTCCTTGGTGAGATCGACGCCGTCGGCATTGGCCGCTTCGCGATACCAGTTCGACAGGCAGTTGCGGCAGAAGCCGGCGAGGTTCATCAGGTCGATGTTCTGCACGTCGTTGCGTTCCCGGAGATGCTCGACCAGCCGGCGAAAGGCGGCGGCTTCGAAATCGCGCTTCTGCTCGTCGCTGAACTCAGTCATCGAAACCTCCATCATAACGGCCCGGTGCGCGAGCCGAACATCTCAACCGCATGTATATCGGGACGGCGGTCGATGGCGTCAACGATCGGTGCCAGACGCTCGGCCCAGGCAAGCGCCCCCTTCTGGTCCGCTATCAAATCCTGGCGGATCTCGATCAGCGCGTGGGCATAGCCATTGACGATGGCGTGTTTGAACATGGTGTCGCCGCGCAGTGCGCCGTCATAAGGCTCATTGTCGCCGACGACGAGGTTTCTGTCCTCGGCCAGCATATCGATCAGCGGCCGCGCCACCCGATCGTCCAGATCCCAGAGAATGCCGACATGCCAGGGACGCTGCCTGCCCTGCATGACCGGCGTGAAGGAATGCACCGAGAGGATGAAGGGCGCCTGGCCGGAAGCCTGGGCGACGGAAGCGATCATGGCGCCGACGGCGTCGTGATAGGGCCGGTAGAAGCGGTCGAGCCGTCTTTCGCGTTCCTCCGGCGCCATGGGGTAATTGCCCGGTACGACCGTGCCATCATAGAGCTGGCGAATGAGCGTCGGGTCGTCCTCGCCGCGATTGGGGTCGATCAACAGCCGCGAAAAGTTGGCGATCAGCGCTGGCACGCCCAGCGAAGCCGCGAGTTCGCGTGTCACCGCCTCGACGCCGATATCGTAGGCGATGTGGCGGTCGAATTCCGCCGAGGATAGGCCGAGGCTGCCATAGTCCTCGGGCAGGTCGCGGCGGGCATGATCGGCCAGAAGCACGATGCCCCGCTTGCGGTCGCCCTCGACAATGTCGAAAGGCGCGAAAACTGTGGATCGGGTCATTGGCGGGAAATGGTCTGTTCGCTGGCTTCCGGGGAGGGTGCTATCGTCATTCCACGAAGACGACGCGTGTGCAATGCCGTTGTTTGGCCAAGGTTTCCCGGGAAATCTGGCGCAGGGCGACGGATAGTGCGCCGGGAGCCTTCCTAAATCGATTGGAATTGATCAAAACGGCGCGTTGACATGCGCCCGGACTTTTCCGAAAAGGGGCGCAGAGAGATGCTGATGTGGTTGTTGAGGGGTTTTGGGATGAGGTCCGCCGGCAGGCAGCGCATGCGCTCTGCCTTTGCCATGCCGCTCCTGACCTTGACCGTTGGCCTGTCGGCGATGGTCATGGCCTCGCCGGCGCGTGCCGATTTCCGCGTCTGCAACGCCACGCAGAACCTGGTCGGCGTCGGCATCGGCTATCGCGCCAAGGCCGGCTGGATCACCGAAGGCTGGTGGCACATCGAAGGATCGAGCTGCAAGACGTTGATCGAAGGGCCGCTGTCATCAAGGTTTTACTATCTTTATGCAGAAGACGCTGAGCGCGGTGGACGCTGGGACGGCCCGATCAACATGTGCGTGGCTGAAAAAGAGTTCAAGATCGCCGGCGTAAMCGAYTGCGTCGCCCGGGGCTTCCAGCGCGCCGGATTYCAGGAATATGACACGGGCGAACAGGCAAGCTGGATGGTCCAGCTCACCGATGAGCCCGCAACGGGAGGCGCTCCAGCAGCCGCCCCGGGAACCAACAGTCAATGAGACGCAGCCGCAAGGTCAAGATCCTAGCCACAATCGGTCCGGCATCCTCTTCCGAGGAGATGCTGCAGAAATTGTTCGAAGCGGGCGCCGATGTGTTCCGCATCAACATGAGCCATACCGACCACGAGCTGATGCGCACGCTGGTCGGCCGCATCCGTGCCGTCGAGGAGAAAGTCGGCCGGCCGATCGGCATCCTCGCCGACCTGCAGGGTCCCAAGCTGCGCGTCGGCAAGTTCGCCAATGGCAAGGAAGTGCTGACACAAGGCCAGACCTTCACGCTCGACGACAATCCCGAGCCCGGCACCTCGACCAGAGTGTACCTGCCGCATCCGGAAATCCTGAGCTCGGTCGAGGCCGGTCACCGTCTTTTGATCGATGACGGCAAGCTCGAGCTGAAGGCGGTGAAGAGCGACGGCAAGTCGATCGTCTGCACGGTTGTCGCCGGCACGACGATTTCCGACAAGAAGGGCGTCAGCCTGCCCGATACCGACCTGCCGGTCGGCGCGCTGACCGAGAAGGACCGCAAGGACCTCGACGCGGTGCTCGCCACGGGCGTCGACTGGGTCGCGCTGTCCTTCGTGCAGCGGCCGGAAGACTTGGCCGAGGCGCGCAAGATCGCGCGCGGCCGGGCGCTGATCATGGCCAAGATCGAAAAGCCGCAGGCCGTTGCCCGGCTGGCCGAGATCATCGAACTGTCCGACGCGCTGATGGTCGCCCGCGGCGACCTCGGTGTCGAAATGCCGCTCGAAGCCGTGCCTGGCATCCAGAAGCAGATCACGCGCGCCGCGCGCCGCGCCGGCAAGCCGGTGGTGGTCGCCACGCAGATGCTGGAATCGATGATTACCGCACCGGTGCCGACCCGCGCCGAAGTCTCCGACGTCTCGATCGCCGTTTTCGAGGGCGCCGACGCCATCATGCTGTCGGCCGAATCGGCGGCCGGTGCCTATCCGGTCGAGGCCGTGGCGATGATGAACCGCATCGCCGCCAAGGTCGAAACCGACCCGACCTATGCCGGCATCATCAATGCGCAGCGCTCGGAACCGGAAGCGACCGGCGCAGACGCCATCTCACTGGCTGCCCGCGAGATTGCCGAAACGCTGAAGCTGGCGGCGATCATCACCTACACGGCGTCCGGCACCACCGGCCTGCGCGCCGCTCGGGAGCGTCCGCAGGTGCCGATCATCGCGCTGTCGCCGATCCTCAACACGGCGCGGCGGCTGTCGCTTTTGTGGGGCACGCATTGCGTCGTCTCGCCCGATGCCAGCGACCTCGACGACATGGTCAATCGCGCGTGCCGCATTGCGCTGGAAGAAGGCTTCGGCAAGCCGGGCGACCGCGTCATCATCACCGCCGGTGTGCCGCTGAGGACGCCAGGCTCGACCAACATGCTGCGCATCGCCTATGTCGGCTCGGAAGCGCAAGCCAGCCGGTAAGCTGGCCTCAAGACATGTGTCCGTTGATGAGCCTCGCGTGAAACTCATCAAGGGCGTGTGCTAGAGCTGCTCCACTTCGTTGTAGTTTCGAGCGCTCTTGCCGCCGCTTCGGCGTGGTCTGTTCGCTGAAGAAACCGGCGTGCACGTGGAACTGCGTCATAGAGGTACTGATCCGGGCCAAGCATCTTTCGCCGATTCAATTCCGTTCTGTCGAGCAAGTCGAAATCGACCTTTTCGATCGTGCAGTGCCAACCGGCACTGTGGGAGGCCCAGCCCCTCCGATGATGCTGCAGGAGCCGCTCGCGGCTGGAGTATCCGTGGTAGTCGAAGGCGATCCTGCCGTTCGTCACATAGACATGGTTTCCCGAAAAGGTTTCGTCCGGGATGATCCGTTCTGCGTGGAAACCTTCAAGCGGGGGATGCTTGAGGAAAACACCTGCAAGAATGTGGCATGCGCCGTAACCGAAAAAGATGCGATCCGGCAGCGCCCATCGCTTCTCCGGGTTTCTCTTTATGCTATGCTTGAGGACATACATGTCAGGTCGGCGCGAGCTCGGCCTGTGGCTCTTTGATGTCAGCGCATTTGCCCACGCCATAGGTGTCGCCGGCGATCCGCGCTTCCACTGTCTTGGCCATCACCTCCAGATCGACATCCTTGCCCGCGACCTTCTCGATGGCGCCGACGACGAGGTCGGGGGCGATCCAGTCCGGCTTATGGCCGAGATTGTGCACCCAGACGAGTTCGGCGCCTGCTATGTCGCGCACCAGGCCGACGGAATGGATATGCGCGTAGACGACCTTGTCGCGGTCGCCGGAGATGACGACTGTCGGTGCGGTGATCTGGTTGTAGTGCGGTGCGGCGCCAAGCGCATAGGCATAGAGCCCGGCAACGTCGGTGGCGTTGGCGCGAAAGGCTGCCGGCCGCAGCACCAGCGGGATCGAGGCAATGCTGAGATAGTTGTCCGGCACCTTGTTGGGCGAGAACACGCAGGTCGTGGCATCGGCCATCTGCAGCGTTCCGGCCGGATAGGTCAGTGTCTCGGAGAACAGCCGGCCGATCACCGGAATGGTGGTCAGGTCGTAGTACCAGGACGTCGCGCCGCCCGGCCAGGGATGCGTCGCCGGCGCCAGGAAGACGAGACCGAGCGTCTTGTCGGCATGCTCGCGGCCGAAAGCCGCCGTCACCACGCCGCCGAAGGAATGGCCGACGATGATCGCCTTCTTGATGCCGAGACGGTCCATCAGGGCGGCGATGGTGACGGCCTGCGCCGAGGGGTCCTCATTGTTGCCGGGCCCGCGCTCGGACCAGCCAAAGCCCGGCCGGTCGAAGAACAGCATTTCGGCGCGGCCTTCGAGCAGTGGCCGGAGCGGCAGCATCTGATCGTTGAGATTGGCGCTGGCGCCATGGATGAAAACGATCGGCGGCAGGTCCGCATTGGCAGGCGCCGGAATATGAACGTAGTGGATGCGGGCGCCGTTGATGTCTGCGAATTCACCAATAGGAGGATCGCGGCGCTCGATCAGCCACGAGCCGACGCGGGTGACGCCGACAAGGGTAAAGATGAGTGCGAAAAGGAAGGCGAGCGCGGCGTAAATCAGGTTCATGCGGGGATATACGGGGGTGGAGGGGGATTAGTTCTGGAAGGCAGTAGGGCAGTAGGGCAGTAGGGCAGTAGGGCAGTAGGGCAGTAGGGCAGTAGGGCAGTAGGGGCTTGTGTTCCGCAGGTGCAATCTACCCCTACTGCCTTACTGCCCTATTGCCTTACTCCCTTCAGGGATCAAATGCCTTCGCCGGCAAGCTCTTCCGACAGCGTTGCGACCTGGTCCTGGGCGCTGCGCATCATCGGATAGATGGCCAGCACCTTCTGCCAAGCTTCGAGCGCCGACTGCTTGTGGCCGGTCAGTGCCATGATCTGCGCCAGACCCGACAGCGCACCGAAATGGCGCGGCTCGAGCTGCAGCGTGCGGTCGATGTCGGACATCGACTTGCCGTAGTTCTTCATCATGAAATGCACGGTGGCGCGCCGGTTCCAGCCCTCGGCGTAGCCTGGCTGCAACGTCACCACCTGGTCGAGGAAATCGAGCGCGACGTCGAATTTCTGGTTGTCTATCGCCTTTTGCGACCACAGCATCATCAGGTCGATCGAGGCGCTGCCGGACTGGAACCATTCGGTCCAGATATTGCCGGCGATGCGTTCGGCGGCCTTTTCATTGCGTTCGCGCTTGAGGTCGGAGAACAGCTTGTCGAGCCGGGCCTGTTTGGTCATCGGCGCGGCTGGAGCGTCCGGGGTGGCCGGTGCTGCCGGCTGATCGTCCGCGGCTCTGGCCGGCAAGCTGATGGCGCCGGAAACAAGCAGAGCTGTCAAAAATGCAAAAAGAATCCGCATCGCCCGATCCTAGTCCCGGGCGGCGGAACAGCAAAGTGATTTTAGCGTGAGATGGTCGGCAGGCCGACAAACATCAATTGGCGGAGGCAAAAAAGCCTCCGGCCGAAAACTCAGCCCTGGCGCGCCTTGTATCGCGGAGCGGTCTTGTTGATGATGTAAACGCGGCCCTTGCGGCGAACCAGCTGGTTGTCGCGATGACGCGCCTTCAGCGCCTTAAGCGAATTCTTGATCTTCATGGTCTTGCCTGTCGGTGTGGACCCGGACCCGGGTCGAAATTTTAAGGCGCGCCAGAAGACGCGCCTTTTCAACTGGGGTGGCTCATAAACGAGGAGCCTTGTCCCTGTCAACCGCAAGCGTGCTCCACACCCCCATATCATCAAATATCCGCCATGTCGGTCGTGCGGCATTGCGCGGCCATGGGCCGGCTGGGATGATGCCGTGTATTTCAAGTGATTTGGGGACGACGATGCGCCGAATACTCCTGTCTGCCTGCCTTGTCCTGCTGGCGGGAGCGTCGGTTGCCCGCGCACAGGAATGCGACCGCTCCGACGACAGCCAGCAGATGATGAACATCTGTGCCGGCGAGGACTATCAGGCCGCCGACGCCAAGCTGAATTCGGCCTATCAGAACCTGATCAGTTCCGACGATGCCGATGCCAAGAGATTGCTGCAGGCAGCACAGCGCGCCTGGATCGCCTTCCGCGACGCCGAATGCGCGCACAACACGGCCGCCAGCACAGGCGGCTCCATCCACGCGATGGAGGTTTCGCAATGCCTGACAAGGCTGACCAATGAGCGTATCAAGCAGCTCGCCGCGTCAGCCAATTGCGAGGAAGGCGATGCGAGCTGCGCCAATTCCGACGAGGATAGCGACGAGGTGCAATAGGCACGTTTCCGGGATTAGGTACGCGGGCTGATCCGGGTGAAATGGCCCATCTTGCGGCCGGGCCGGGCCTCCGCCTTGCCGTAGAGATGCAGCATCAGGTCGGGTTCGGCCAGCAGGGCCGGCACACGCAACACGTCGTCGCCAATCAGGTTTTCCATCACGCAATCGGAATGGCGTTTCGGGTCGCCGAGCGGCAGGCCGGCCACGGCGCGGATATGCTGCTCGAACTGCGAAACGATGCAGGCGGCCTCGGTCCAATGGCCGGAATTGTGGACGCGCGGCGCAATTTCATTGGCCAGCAGCGAACCGTCAGCCAGCACGAAGAACTCGACCCCGATGACGCCGACATAGTCGAGCGCCGACAGGATTTTTGCCGCCGCTGCGCGCGCCGCGTCCGCCGTTTCAGGCTTGATGGCGGCCGGCAAGGTCGAGGTGTGAAGAATGCCGTGGCGGTGGACATTCTCGGCCGGATCGTAGGCCGCGACCGTACCGTCCAGCCCGCGCGCCGCGATCACCGAAATCTCGCGCTCGAAAGGCACGAAGCTTTCCAGGATCAGCGGCACATTGCCCATCGCCTCGCAGGTGCCGGCGAAGCCGCCCGTCTCCATGTTGCGGAAGACGCGCTGGCCCTTGCCGTCATAGCCCATGCGGCGCGTTTTCAGGATGCCGCTGCCGCCGAATGCCTTCAACGCCGCCGTCAGCTCGTCGTCAGTGTCGACCGCACGGAAATCGGCGGTGGCAATGCCGATGCCGTTGAGGAAGGTCTTTTCGCTCACCCGGTCCTGCGCCACGTCGAGCGCGCGCGCCGGCGGATAGACCGGCACCTTGGCGGCGAGCGAACTGGCGGCTGCCACCGGCACGTTCTCAAACTCGTAGGTAACGACGGCACTTGCTGCCGCCAACTCGGCAAGAGCAGCCGGGTCGTCATAGGCGGCCGTTATCTGCCGGTTGGCGACCTGTGCTGCCGGGCAATCCGGCTGCGGCTCCAGCACGATGGTACGGTAGCCGAGGCGAGCGGCAGCCATCGCCAGCATGCGACCGAGCTGGCCGCCGCCAATGATGCCGATGGTCGATCCGGCGGGCAGGCTCACGGCGTATCCGTCGGCTCAGTCGCGACCTTGGCAGTCTGCGCGGCACGCCAGGCATCGAGGCGCTGGGCAAGCTTGTCGTCGTTCAGCGCCAGCACTGCGGCAGCCAGCAAGGCAGCATTGGCCGCACCCGCCTTGCCGATGGCCAGTGTGCCCACGGGAATGCCGGCCGGCATCTGGACAATCGAGAGCAGCGAATCCTGGCCCGACAGTGCCTTCGATTCCACCGGCACGCCAAACACCGGCAGCGGCGTCATTGCCGCCGTCATGCCGGGCAGATGTGCCGCACCGCCGGCGCCGGCGATGATGACCTTGTAGCCGGCGGCCTTGGCGCCCTTGGCGAAATCATAGAGGCGGTCAGGGGTGCGATGCGCGGAGATGATCAGCCGTTTGTGCGGGACGCCGAGCGCCTCCAGCGTTTCGGCCGCATGGCGCATGGTTGCCCAGTCGGACTGGCTGCCCATGATGATGGCAACGTCGGCGCGTTGATCGTCCAAGTTCATGCTCCCCGGCGACAAAGGCGCGCCTTAGCGGAATTCGGCAGCGACGGCAAGGATGGGCAGGCATGCTTGCCGTCTGGCAAGGCGGAAACCGGCCCGCTAGATGCCTTGACGCTCGGCCTCCGGCGTCGAGACCAGAAGGGCCGAAGCGGCGTTGGCTGCGGTGACGGCCGCTCGCATACCCTCGCCACGGGCAAGTGCCGCGGCCAGCGCGCCGACGAATTCGTCGCCCGCACCATGCGTGCTGACGAGCTTGACCGGGATGGCCGGCAGCGCGAAGGCCTCGCCGGTCCGATCGCAACAGGCGACACCCTCGCCGCCTGCGGTCACGATCACCACGGGACAGAGATCGACCAGACGCCGTGCCGCTTGCGCGGCGCCGTCGAGCGTCTCGACCACCGCCATGCCAGCCAGGAATTCCGCCTCGATGGCATTGACCACGAGGATATCGACCAGCCCGATCAACTCTTCTGAGAGTTTGCGTGCCGGGGCGGCATTGAGCACGACGCGGCCGCCTTGCGCCTTCACCGCGCGAGCGGCGGCTATGTTGGCTGCTTCCGGCACCTCGTTCTGCAACAGGAGCACCGCCGTCTGGGCAATCATTCCGGAAGCGCCTGCGATATCCTTTTCGCCGAGCGTCAGATTGCTGCCCGAGACGATCACCGCGCCATAGTCGCCGCCTGCGTCGAAGATCGCCACGCTCATGCCGGAGCCGGCGCCGGCGGCTACCCGCACGAAGCGGCGGTCGACTTTGGCGCAGTCGAGATTGGCCAGCAGTGCGTGTCCGAAATCGTCGTCACCGACGGCGCCGATCATTGCGGATCTGGCGCCGGCCCGTGCCGCTGAAACCGCCTGGTTGCCGCCCTTGCCGCCGCATTTCGGGTGCCAGGCATGGCCGGTCACCGTCTCGCCTTTGCGCGGGCGGTCGGGGGCGTCGACCATGATGTCGTAATGCAGGCTGCCAAAGACAGTGACGAGTGGGGTTGTGGACGGCGTCATGAGCCCCGGTCTTTTCGTTTCGATGTCACCGCCGACATGGTGCGGCCGAGATTGCACTCCGCCGCCTGGTAGTCACGCTGCGCCACTGCCACGAACAGCGCGTCGAGTATGTTGAGCTGGGCGATGCGCGCCGCCGCGTTCTCGCCCATCAGCGGGGAGCCCTGCGCGGTCGAGCACAGCACGATGTCGGCGACCTGGGCCAGCGGCGAGTTGTCGTAATTGGTGATGGCCAGGGTGCGGGCGCCATTCTTGCGGGCGAGCTGGATGGCGTCGATGACAGCCGACGTGTTGCCCGAATGCGAGAAGCCGACGGCGATGTCRTCSGCGCCGAGCAGCGAGGCCGACATCAGCATCATGTGCGAATCGTCGTAGACCGACGCGCGGATGCCGATGCGCAGGAATTTGTGCGARACGTCGCGYGCGATCTGCGCCGARCCGCCRACGCCGTAGAARTCRCGGTTCYTSGCSCGGWAGAGCAGSTCGGCGGCGCGGTCGAAATCSTCSATRTCGAGGATGGMGAGCGTYTCCTCCARCGCCTGGATYGAGGTGCGGAACACTTTTTGCACGATCTCGGCCGAACTGTCGTCGRMCGACARTTCCTGRTGCATCTCGGCGGTCGGCAGGCGGCTGTATTCATAGACGGCGGTGCGGAAGTCGCGATAGCCGGAGAAGCCGAGCTTYTTGGCGATCTTGACCACCATCGCCTCGGACACGCCGGMYTCCTCGGCGATCTGCTTCAGCGGAATCGTCTCGTCGAAGCCGCGCCGTCCGAAGACGGTTTCCACCACTTTCGCCTCCAGCGGGGTGAGGTGGGGCATCATCATGCGGATGCGCGGTCCCACCGCTTTCCGGTCCAGCCCGCTCAAAGTCATCCACGCCCCCTCGTCACGCGATCGATCCGAGCATGATCTCCTGGACGATGGCCTGCGTGGCGACCGCGTCCTGGCGGTCGATGGCGGAGGACAGACGGTTGTCCTTGTCGAGCCGCTCGACGACGCCGAGCATGCGCTTGACGGTGGCGATGTTGACYTCGCATTCGCGCACCGGRTCGAGCCCGGTCATGTCGGGRAAGGTGTCGAAGTAGATGGCGCCGGCGTARCCGTCGCGGCGGATCTGGCGCAGCARTTCGATSGTCTGCAGCGTGTGCACGGCGCCGACCATCAGGCCGTCGTCGCGCTTGGCGTAGCCGTCGTTGAGATGCACGCCGAGCAGTTTGCTGTGCCGGGCGACGAGGGCGGCGGCAAAGGCCGGCTGCTCGTCGGCGTAGAGAACATGGGCGAAGTCGAGGGTGACGCCGAGATTGGGCAGGCCGACCTCGCGGATCGCCAGCAAGGTGGTCGCGGCATCCGGCATCAGCGAGTAGGAACGCGGCTCGTTGGGCTTGTACTCGAGGCTGATCTGGCAGCCGGGGTCATGCGCGGCCACTTCACGGATTCCGTCGATTTCGTGTTGCCAGAGCGTCGCATAGTCGGCCTGGAAGGCATAGTCGAAGCCATCCTGTCCCAGCCACAGCGTCATCAGGCTGGCGCCGGCTTCACGCGCGGCGTCGATGCCGGCCTTGGTCAGGTCGATGGCCTCACGGCGCACCGCCGGATCGGGATTGGTGAAGGCGCCGAGCTTGAAGGCGGGGTTGGAGTAGTAGCGCATGGCAAAGCCATTGATGGAAAGTCCGAGATCGCCCAGTTTGCGCGCGATTTCCGCAGGCTTTTCACCGACATGGTCAGGAAAGTTGAGGTCGAGATCGGTAAGCCCCTCGACCTTGGCGGCGCGCGCCGCCATCTGCATCAGCGACGGCTTGCCGGTAAGATCGGGCCATTCGGCCTGCGACCGCGAGGCAAAGGAATTCAGGCGCGTGGCGAAACGATGGGTTGTCATGGACGATCCTTCAATCACCATGACTTCACATAAATATGAATATTTGTAAAGTTATTGTTTTGAAGGAAGCCGCGAGGCGAGCGATCTGGCTTGCAACCGGAGTTGAGCACGCACGGGCGCGCCGGCAGTTTCCCGGTCGGGCGACTGCCTCCTCAGAGCGTTAGGATCAACAATGGGGCTGGACTGCCTTCACACCGCCGCCTTGCGGAAGCGGGCGACGAAGTCGTCGAGTTCGGGCCGTTCCATGTCGGAGATCGCCCAGTAGGAGAAGGCTCCGTCGCTCCAGTGCACCATCGAGAAGCCGCCGGATGACAGGTCGTCCGGCTGGGTGGTCTTGCTGCCTTGCTGGGGCTCGGCGACCAGCGTGATCAGGTGCTCGCGGTGACGGTAGACCAGGGCCGGCACCGGCCGACCTGAGATCACTTCAACCCGGCCGCCGATCAGCGCGAAACCGTCCTGGGCAAGGTCGGGCGCCGGCGGCGAGACGCCGATGCGGGCATCAAGCCATGGCTTGACCGTATGGCGGTCGGACGAGACGATGTCGATCGGGCTTGCGGCAAGCAGGCTGCGGCGATGGCCGCTGGCGACCGCGGCGGCAAAGCCGTCATCGACGCCGCTCTGCATCACCCATTGTGTCGCCCCGCTGGCCAGCACCGCACTGATCATGATCGACGCGGCCATGGCGCGCCAGTCGAACGAGCCGAAGCGGCGCGCCCTTGGCAGCAGCCGTGTCTGGGAGGGTCGTGTTCCGGTTTCTCGTCTCTGGCCGCCGCCGGCGCCCGCAATCAATCCCGGCAGGGCCGACGGTGCGCCCCTCTGCGGCTCGTTCGCCTCGGCTGGCGCCGGCTGTTCGGTGCCGGCCATGCCGATTGCCGCAATGCGGGCGCGAAAGTCATCGCTGACATCGGGGCGCGGCAAGCGGTTGACAGCGCCTTGCAAGGCGACAATGCGGGCATGCTCGGCGGCAAGCCGGGGATCGGCGGCGATGCGCCGTTCCAAGGCCAGTGCTGCCGCTGCATCGAKTTCACCATCTACCAAAGCATGGATCATCAGCCTGATGCCTTCGGGATCGTTGGGCAGTCCGTCGTCGTGCGTCATGACGCTCTCCCCAGTTCAGACGCAAGCAGGCCGCGGGCACGGGCCAACCTCGACATCACCGTGCCGATCGGCACGGTCAGCATTGCAGATATTTCGCGATAGCTGAGGCCGTTGATATCGCGCAGCACCAGTGTTTCGCGATAGGGCTGCGGCAGGGCAGCGATCGCCGCCTCGAGTGCCGCCGTATCGGCCCTGGCAATCAGGCTGGCCTCCGGGCCATCCTCGTCGGGCAGGCTGGTGCCGTGTGCCGCCGCCATATCGTCGAGATCGCCGAGGTCGCCGACGGCCATCATGGCGCGCGGCCGGTTGCGCGACATCCAGGTGTAGGAGGTGTTGCGCACGATGGTCAGCAGCCAGGCACGGGCGTTGCCGCCGGCATAGCCCGAAATGCCGGCATGCGCCTTGATGCAAGCGTCCTGCACCACATCCTCGGCGTCGGCGGCATTGCCAGTCAGCCAGCGGGCAAGCGCCAGCGCATCGCCGAGATGCGGCAGCACCACCTGGTTGAAGCGTTCTGCCAGGGCCCTCTCGCTCAAAGCGGCACCATGATCCGATACTCCGGGCCGGGCCGCCTCAAGATGCGACGGCGACCTTGCTTTGCTCGCAGGGGCAAAGCCCCCGGAAACAGGCAGAGCCGCCTGCCTTGCCGAAACTGAATTCATCTGCGTCACCGGTGTCAAGCGCCATGGAGGAGAGACTGATGACGATCATGCGCGCCAGCATATGGTCACGGCCTGTGCCGCAGCCATGGTCGCTGTTCTCGCAATGACGGGGCATGTCGATCTCCTCAACGCCAGCCGTGGCGTATGTCGAGGAGACCTGTCGCGGCGCCGATTTATTCCCGCTTGCATCTCTTTCGTGATCACGGTGTCGTGATCTTCGGTGTCTCGCGCCTAGGCGAAGATACAGCGAACAATCCTCTGGCAATCAAGGAAGTTGAATATGTTGCGTGAAATGCAAGAACTGATCGGGTTCTTCATCCCACATGTCCGCGACACCGAAACCTTGGAACGCCTACTCCGAATGATCGATGACCGTGGTTCTTGGCCCAAGGCCCATCACCTCTTTGATCACATTCGGCACAAGACGCTACGCGCACATCGTGGTCAGGATATTCAGGCCCAGGCGCAATTCATGTTTGAAGAGGCCTGCGCCAAAACGCTGTTCAATCTTACCCACAGCACTGCACCGTTCGATTCCGACTCACCATACTGGATCGTGCCGAATGCTCTGACCTGTGCACAGAAGCTTCGGCTGGATCCGATGGATGTGGTCAGGATTGTTGCCAGGACTGACTGACACGCATTGCAATACGGCGGCGAAATGCTCTGGCGAGACCTTAGTGTTGCTTGGTGCGCATTCAATCCGGCCAGCGCAAGACGCCGGATGAATCTTTGCGGGCAACCTTCATCGCATCGGCGGGACGGTCCTTCGCGGTCAATATGGCGCGCAGCCGTTCGGCGACGATCTCCGCCTCGCCGGGATGAAGGTTGCAGGGGTCGAGGAAGAAATGGCCGCGCTCGATTTCGTGGTTGCGCACGATGATCGGCGGCGAGCCCGCCGCCAGCGCCGAGGTGAGGCCGGCGGCGCTGAAGCGGCTTTCCGGCGATACGAAGATTTGCAGCCGATCGAGCGGATTGGCTGTCGGGTCTGGAATGATCTTCGCAAAGATGCCCCGCAGCCCCTGCAAAGCGTCCTTCCACAGATTGAGTGCCGCCTCCTCGCGCAGGCGGATGCCGGCGTGGTCACGCTTCTCCCAGGCTTCGAGTGCGGCCATGGTGCCGGCGATGCTTTCCTTGCCGACCTTCATGGCGCGGGCGACGCCGCGGTTCTGCAGATAGGCTGATCGCACCAGGTCCTTGCGGCCTGTGACGATGCCGCTGGTCGGTCCACTCAGGAATTTGTGGCCGCTGTAGATGACGACATCGGCGCCGCGCGCCAGGAAGCCGCGCAAATCGTATTCCGACGCGGCATCGACGATCACCGGCACGCCCTTGGCGTGGCAAATCTCGCAGAATTCTTCCAGCGACAGCATGCCGTACTGCACGGTGTGGTGGGCAACGACGTAGAGGCCTGCCACTGTCTGGTCGTTGATCGCTTCGCGCACATGATAGTCCTGCGTCACGCTGACCGTGCCGGCGGGGATCACCTTGGCGCCGGCGACGCGGACCGACTGGTCGATCGGGGCGCCGTAATTGACGATGTGGCCAAGCTGGATGACGACCTCCGACTTGAGATCGCCGGTATCGTCAGGCAGGCGTTCGATCGCAAGCAGGTTGTTTCCCGTCATCGCACCGGCGATCGCCATGGTGATGCCGCTGGCGCAGCAGGCGGTGATGAAGCCGGCCTCGCCGCCGGTGAGGCGCGCGACGACCGTGCTCGCGGCGCGCTGCAGATCGTCCATCTCCACCCATTGCGAAGCCATTTCGGCCATGGCGCTGATCGCCTCCGGAACGATGATCGACGCGCCGAGCGCGGTCATGGTGCCGGAGACATTGATGATCGGGCGAAGGCCGAGCCGTTCGCGGATGGTGGTGTTGGAGCCGGCGGCGGAAGTGGTTTTCATGTCAGCAGATCCCGTGGGTGGCAGGTCAGGCAGCGATYTCGACGACYGCYTCGATTTCGACWGTGATGTTKCCMGGCAGCGAGCCGACGCCGATCGCCGAGCGGGCGTGSCCGCCRATAYTAKCRAAMACAKCGGCRAAAAGATCGGARCAGCCATTCACGACTTTGGGGTGGTCGCTGAAGGTCGGCGTGGCATTGACGAAGCCRAGAAGCTTGACGAYGCGSACGATGCGGCCGAGRTCGCCGGCGGCGGCRTGCATRACGGCAAGCAGGTTGAGCCCGGTCAGGCGCGCATGCTCATAGGCCTGCTCGACGGTGACGTCCTCTCCGACCTTGCCRGTGCARAGCGTGCCGTCGGCGCGCAGCGGCCCYTGGCCGGACAGGAAGATCAGCCGGCCGCTCTCGGCATGGGTGACGAAATTGGCGATGGGCGTCGGCGGCTCGGGCAGCGTCAGGCCGAGTTCGGCGAGCCGGATGTAAGGCGTCATGGAAGAAGGCTCCCTTGAATGGCTTCGGCCATCCGATGTCAGAAATAAATGGCGTCAGCCGTCCAGTGTCAGAAATGCGAGGCGCGGAAGCGCGCCAGGAAGGTGCGGAGGCGCTCGTTGCTGGTCTCCGCCGCGAGGATCTCCTTGGGTGGGCCGACAGCGCTGACGCCGCCATCGGCCATGAAGACGATGCGGCTCGAAGCGTCGCGGGCGAAGGCCATTTCATGCGTCACCATCAGCATGGTCATGCCGTCCTCGGCAAGGCTGCGCACCACGGCCAGCACCTCGCCGACCAGTTCAGGGTCGAGCGCCGAAGTGATCTCGTCGAGCAGCAGGATCTTCGGCTCCATCGCAACGGCACGGGCGATGCCGACGCGCTGCTGCTGGCCGCCGGAGAGTTCGGCAGGCAGGCTGTCGGCCTTGTGGGCGAGGCCGACACGGCCGAGCCAGTGTTCGGCGGCCTGGCGCGCCTCGGCCTGGCTCTTTCCCCGCACCTTGGTGAGGCCGAGCATGATGTTGCCGGCAGCGGTGAGGTGCGGAAACAGGTTGAAGCTCTGGAACACCATGCCGGTCTCGGCGCGCATGCTGGCCAAGTCGCGCTCGCTGCGGCGCTGGCGCGTTCCAGCCTCGCGATAGCCGACCTCCTTGCCGTCGATGCGGATCGAGCCGCTGTCGTAGCTCTCGAGGAAATTGACGCAGCGCAGCAGCGTGGTCTTGCCGCTGCCGGAGGGACCGATGACGGTCACCACCTCGCCGCGGTTGACCTGAAGGCTGACGGAACGCAGCACCTCGACGGCGCCGAAGGCCTTGGAGACATCGCGCACGTCGAGCAGCGCGGGACTGGCGTTTGTGGCATCGGACATCGTGCTATTCCCGAATGAAGGCAAAGCGCCGCTCGAGCCGCCGGCTGGCGAGCGAGAGCGCGTAGTTGACCGCGAAATAGATGAGCGCGCCGAGGATATAGAGCGGCATTGCCTCATAGGTGCGGCCGATGACCTGGTTGATGGCCTGCATCAGATCGGTGATGCCGAGCAGCGACACCAGTGCGCTGCCCTTGACCGCATCGGTGACGCCGTTGATCCAGGGCGGCAGGAAGCGCCTGAAGGCCTGCGGAAAGATGACGTAGGTGAGCCGTTGGCGGAAGGTCAGGCCGATCGCCATCGCGGCTTCGGACTGGCCTTTCGGGATCGAGCCGACCGCGCCCCTGAGATATTCGATGACCTGAGCCGTCTTGAACAGGGTCAGCGCCAGCACGGCGGCCCAGAAMGACGSCAGATGCAGGCCGAYGGCGGGCAGGCCGTAATAGACGAAGAAMATCAAGACTAGGATCGGAATGCCGCGAATGGTGTCGGAGAAGATGCGCACCGCCCAGCGCAGCGGGGCAGGGCCATAGACCAGGCCGACACCAAGCACGACGCCGGCGATGAGCGACAGTGTGACGACCAGAAGCGACACCCACAGGGTCAGGGCGAAGCCTTTGGCGAGGAAGGGCAGGGCGTAGAGGATCTGGCTCAGCATGTCAGCGCGCCGCCCTGAACCGGCGCTCGACGAGCCTGAGCCCGAAAAGCAGGATGTAGCCGGTCACCAGATACATCGCCGTCGTCACCAGATAGACCTCGACGATGCGGAAGGTGTTGAAGTTGATCCACTGGGCGCCGAAGGTGAGCTCGGGCACCGAGATGACCGAGGCGATCGACGTGTCCTTGAACAGCGAGATGAAGGTGTTGGAGAGCGCCGGCAGCGTGATGCGCAGCATGGTCGGCAGACGCACGTGGATGAGCCTTTGCCAGGGCGTCAGGCCGATCGCCTTGCCGGCATCGAGCTGGCCGCGCGGGACGGCTTCTAGCCCTGAGCGAAACACCTCGACCAGATAGGCGCCGCTATAGACCGACAGCGTCAGGACGAACGATGTCGGTGCGCTGTAGGCGAGATCAACCACGGTCGGCAGGCCGTAGAAGACGAGATAGACCAGCAGAATCAGAGGCACGTTGCGGATGAATTCGACATAGGCGGCGATGATGGTGCGCACCGTGCGTCCTGCCGAGACATACCAGACCGCCAGCACCAGGCCGATGAGGACGCCGATGGCGATCGAGATCACCGCAAGCTCGAGGCTGAGCAGCAGGCCGCCCCAGAGCTTGTCGAAATGCCGCCAGATCAGATTGAAATTGAGGGCATAGCCCATGCCTAAGCCTTAGCACACAGCGGACCGTCGGGAGGCGGAAGGGCGCCGGGGCGCCCTCCCGCCTGATGCAGATCAGATGGCCGGGAAGCCGGGATGGCGTGCCGGCGGCTCCTGTCCGAAATAGTCCTTGAATGCCGCGTCGTAGAGGGCGTTTTCGTGGCCGAACATGGCGATGGTGAAGGTCGCGTTGACGAAGGACAGCCAGTCGAGGTCGCCTTGCCGGAGTGCTGCACCATACAGCATGCTCAGCCAGCTCTTGCCGGCGTCGAAATATTTGTCCGGGTTGCGCGAGGCGAGCCAGCGCACGGTGGACAGATCGACGGCGGCTGCGTCGACGCGTTTCGATTCCAGTGCCTGAAGCACGTTGGCCTGGGTATCGATCTGCATGACCTGGCACTGCGGCAGCACCGAATGCACCTGTGCCTCGGCATCGACATTCTGCAGAATGGAGATGCGTGTTGCGGCGCCGCCGGCGAGCAGCTTGTCGAAGGTCTTGTTCTCGGCGGTCGGAAGGCTCAGCAGGGCAACGCCCTCGACATAGTAGGGCCGGGAGAAATTGACCAGCTGCGAACGCTGGGCGCTCATCGTCATGAACTGGATGGTGATGTCGACCTTGTTGGTGGTGACGTTGGGAATGCGCTGTGCCGGATCCTGCATGACGAACTCGACCTTGGTCGGATCRTCGAASAGGCCCTTGGCCAGAATSCGCCCCATGGTGATGTCCATGCCGACCAACTCGCCGGCATCGTTCTCGAAATGCCAGGGCGCGTTGGTGCTGCCGGTGCCGACGATCAGCTTGCCGCGGTCGAGCACGGTGCGCAGCAGGCTGTCGGATGCGGCCTGCGCGGCGGCCTTCTGGGCATCGACGGTGGCCAGCACGCCGGCGGTGGCCAGTCCCGCCATTCCCAATTTCAGAAAATCACGTCTTCCGGATGTGTCGTTCACGGCGACCTCCTTTCGTGTTGTGTTCCCCTATGCACAGGCAATACACGCGACGGTGATTTCAAAGCGATTGTCTCTTACAAGAGACGCATGTATCCTGTACAAGACAGATACTAACACCAGGAATCGACAATGCAAGATGGCAATGCCTTGGCAGTTTCAGCCGACGAAAAGACGACAGCTTCTCGCGAGAAGGGGCTCAACCGGGTGCTCGAAATCCTGGACTTTCTGCACACGACGCAGCGGGCGATCGGCATCGGCGACCTTGCCAAGGGGGTGAACGCTCCGCGTTCCACGACCTACACGCTGGTGCGATCACTGGTCGACGCCGGCCTGCTGGAAATGGAAGGCGACGGCAACCGCGTCTATTTCGGCAAGAAGCTCTATCTCTACGGAATGGATTATGTGCGCGGCAACGATTTGCTACGGCGCGGGCGCCAGGAGGTCGACCATCTGTCGCGCGAGACCGGCGAGACGTCGGAACTGTGCATGCTGCAGAGCGGCCGCTACACCATCGTCCACGCAAGCCCAGGCACCAGGCCGTTCCGCATCAGCTCGGCCACCGGCCTGCAGATACCGCTGCCGTGGACCGCGTCTGGCAGGTTGCTGTTGGCAGGGTTGGAGCGGGCTGAGATCGAAGCCATGGTGTCTGACGACGATCTCTTGCTACCCGATGGTCGCAAGCTGCGGCTCGATGATTTCATCGACGATATCGCCAAGGCAGGGGTGACCGGCTACTGCGTCACTTCGGGCTTGGTCGATGCCTACACGAAATGCCTTGCGGTGCCGGTCTTTTCAGCGCCGGGCAAGGTCGAGGCGACGATGTGCCTGGTGGTTCCCATCGACACGTCCGATGAGCGGACCGGCAGTCTCATCGGCCTGCTGCGCGACCGCGCGTCCAGGCTTTCGATCGGCGGATAGGCGAAAGACGGCTAAGCGATGATGTCTGGAATGATCTTGTCTTCCAGGGTCATCAGCCGGTCCTTGAGCGCCAGCTTCTTCTTTTTCATGCGCTGAATCTGCAGCGGGTCGCAGTTGGTGGCGATCATCGCGTTGATCGCGGCGTCGAAATCGGCGTGTTCCTGCTTCAGCCGGGAAAATTCGAGGCGAATATCGGCCTTTTCCTGATCGGACATTCTCTACCGTCTGCACGTCTGCGGCGCCCAAAACTGGGCCTGGTTGGGCGGGGGCGGCAATTTCTGCCACCGGCGCGCAGCCAATATCACATTTCACATTGTCGTGGAATGCTACCACGCAGCATTCGACATCCCGGTCGGAAGGTGGCAAAGTGTCATCGTGCCGTCACAGAAGCGACCTGCGGTGGACGTGTCTTTGACGGCTRCAATCGAGGAAACCATGAAAGGGAGAACCAATCATGTCTCTTGCATCCCATCTTGATGAGTTGCAGCGGAAACACGGCGACATCGAACGCGAAATCGATGACGCGATGAACCACCCATCGGTGGACGACCTCGAAATCGTGAATCTCAAGCGACGCAAGCTGGCACTCAAGGACGAGATTGAAAAATTGAGGGCGACCACGCATTGACGCTCAACTGATATAGCCGCTCATCATTTGCGGTCTTTCTTGCCGGCGGCAACCGCCGCCGGTGTCGTGGTTTTGATTTTGTCAACGGCTATGAGCCATGGCTAATATTATATCTTCAAGCTCCTTCTGACCAAGCCATTTGCGATCCTGACGGCGGCCATTTCTGGCCAGTGGCGACCTGTCGCCATTGACAAGCCATCTTTGCTCCTCCACCTCATGCCCGAACCTCAGCGCATCGGCCCCGGGGAGTGCTTGTGCGTCCAAGCGGACGCACGGAGCTTCAGAGACAAAAGGCTGCCGGCATGACCGGATATTTTTCCTTTCCTTTCCCCCGCCGCACCTCGGTCGGCGTCGATGTTGGCGGCGTGGTCGTTGGCGGCGGCGCCCCGGTYGTCGTGCAGTCGATGACCAACACCGACACCGCCGATATCGACCAGACCGTTGCGCAGGTCGCGGCACTGCACCGCGCCGGCTCSGAGATCGTRCGCATCACCGTCGAYCGCGACGAAAGTGCAGCCGCCGTGCCGCGCATTCATGAACGGCTCSAGCGTCTCGGCATCAATGTGCCGCTGGTCGGCGAYTTCCACTATATCGGCCACAAATTGCTCGCCGATCATCCTGCTTGTGCCGAGGCGCTGGCCAAGTACCGCATCAATCCSGGCAATGTCGGCTTCAAGGACAARAAGGACCGGCAGTTCACTGATATCGTCGAAATGGCGATCAAACACGACAAACCGGTGCGCATCGGCGTTAACTGGGGCTCGCTCGACCAGGAGCTTCTGACCCGGCTGATGGACGACAACCAGGACAAGGGTTTCCCGCTGACGGCGCAGGAGGTGATGCGCGAGGCAATCGTGCAGTCGGCGATCCTGTCGGCCGAGATGGCCGAAGAAATCGGCCTCGGTCGGGAAAAAATCATCCTGTCGGCCAAGGTCAGCGGGGTGCAGGATCTGATCGCCGTCTATACCGAGCTTGCCACCCGCTCCAACCACGCGCTGCATCTTGGTCTCACCGAGGCCGGCATGGGCTCGAAAGGCATCGTCGCCTCGTCCGCCGCCATGGGCATCCTTTTGCAGCAAGGCATTGGCGACACCATCCGCATCTCGTTGACACCGGAGCCGAATGGCGACCGCACGCGCGAAGTGCAGGTGTCGCAGGAACTGCTGCAGACCATGGGTTTCAGGCAGTTCGTGCCGATCGTCGCCGCTTGCCCCGGCTGCGGTCGCACCACCTCGACCGTGTTCCAGGAGCTGGCGCAGAACATCCAGGCGGACCTGCGCAAGAACATGCCGGTGTGGCGTGAAAAATATCCCGGCGTCGAGAACCTCAAGGTCGCGGTGATGGGCTGCATCGTCAACGGCCCGGGTGAGTCCAAGCATGYCGATATCGGCATTTCTCTGCCCGGCACCGGCGAGACCCCGACGGCGCCCGTCTTCGTCGACGGCAAGAAGGCGGCGACGCTGCGCGGACCGTCGATCGCGGCGGATTTCGAGAAAATGGTCGCCGACTATATCGATCAGAGGTTCGGTCGTGGCGGCAAGGCCGCGGCAGAGTAGACCAGATGCAGCGTTTCCTCTGGGCGGCGCTGATAGTCTTGTGCGGTATGGCCTGGTCGACGCTTGCCGGGGCCGATCCGCCGCAATCGGCCAAGCAGCGGCTGATCGACAAGGTCTGCAACCTGATCCAGGCCCATGCCGACCAGAACGGCCTGCCCAGGGATTTCTTCGCCCGGCTGATCTGGAAGGAAAGCCGTTTCGACCCCAATGCTGTCAGCCCCGTCGGCGCCGAAGGCATCGCCCAGTTCATGCCGGGCACCGCCAAGATGCGGGGGCTCGAAAATTCCTTCGACATCAACCAGGCGATCCCGGCCTCGGCGAAATACCTCGCCGAAATGAAAACCAGCTACGGCAATCTTGGCCTGGCGGCCGCCGCCTACAATGCCGGCGAAAGCCGGGTGTCGCGCTGGCTGGGCTCGGGCGGCTTCCTGCCGATGGAGACCGAGAGCTATGTCTTCGACATCATGGGCGAGCCAGCGGACAAGTTCGCCGATACCAGCTATGCCGGAACCATCCAGCCGCTCGACAAGAAGGCGAGCTTTGCGGTTGCCTGCCGCAAGCTACCGGTGATCATGTCGCAGACCGTGGCGATGGCCTCGATCAACATAAAGCCGTGGGGCGTCCAGGTCGCCGGCAATTTCAGGCGCGGGGCGGCGATCAACCAGTGGCTGCGGGTGAGGAGCCGGTTTCCGGCTCTGCTCGCCGGCCATGATCCAGTGGTGAGCCGGGTGCGCACGCCGATCGGCCGGCGCGGCATCTATGCCGTCAGGATCGGCATCGACGATCGTGCCACCGCCAATGTCATCTGCCAGAAATTACAGAGCGTCGGCGGGGCCTGCGTGGTGGTGCGCAACCGGTAGTCCGAAGGAGCATCGGCGTGAAAGCCAGGATCGTCCTGCTCAATGGCGTCGGCAGTGCCGGCAAAAGCTCGATCGCCAGGGCGTTACAGACAATAACCGCCGCCCCTTTCCTGCATGTCCAGATGGACAGTTTTCTCGAGATGCTGCCCGATGCCTTGCAGGACCATGCCGATGGTTTCTCCTACGAAACCGTTCAACAGGGCGGCAAGCCGTCGGTGGTGATCAGGGCCGGACCGGTGGGCGAAAAAACCCTGCGCGGCATGCGCCACGCCGTCGCCGCCATGGCCGGGCAAGGCAACAACCTCATCGTCGATGAGGTGCTGTGCAATGGCGATATGTCGGACTATGTCAAACTCTTGTCTGCCTTCGATCTCCATCTGGTCGGCGTCATGGCGCCGCTGGAGGTTCTGGAAGCCCGAGAAGCCCGGCGAGCAGACAGGCTGCCGGGCCTGGCGCGCTGGCAATATGAGCGCGTGCACCGGGATATACGCTACGATCTCGAAGTCGACACCAGCCGGTTTACGCCGCTCGAATGCGCCCAGCGCATCCAGCAAAGATTCCATCTATAGCGGCCGGCATCTTCTATCGCGGCGACAGCTTTCGCCATTCAACAACAATGCCGATAGCTGATGTTGCAGCAAGCGTCGGTCGGAGTGGCGTCGATTAAATCTTAATAATTTCTGCTATAGCAAAGGCAGGATCAGTATTTCCGGCGCAGATATGTTCGCGCCCTTTGACCAGGGGGCATTATACCGGTGGCAAATTTCCTCAAAAAGATTGTCGGCGAGCTCGAAACGCCCCGCTCCAAGCGGCCATTCGGTTCCGGCTGGCTGTCCGGGTCGATCGGCTTGCTTGCCGGGGTCACCGGCCTGCTGATGGTCATCGTGTTGCGCTACCCGTCGCTGACCTCGATGCCGGATCTGGCGCCTATCCATCAGATGCTGTTCTTCAAGCCGGTGCTCTATTTCGTGCTCATCTCCGGCTATATACTGGCCATATTGAGCATGATGCTGCGCAGGGAAAAGACGCTCGGCGCGGCGGCGATGTTCACCGTGCTCCTGGCATCGCTGCTCGGCATGCTCCCGGTCCGTCATCAGCTGCAGATTGACGGCGTCTTCTTCGGCCTCGATTTTTTCATTCTGAACGCGCTCTTCATGGGCGTGCTGTTCGTTCCGCTCGAACGCATTCTTGCCCGCAACAAGGACCAGACAGTGTTCCGCGACGAATGGCGCGAAGACCTGTTTTACTATCTGGTCTCGTCGCTGCTGGTGCAGATACTGACCTACCTGACCCTGGCGCCGTCCACTCTGGTCAACGCGCAGGGCGGCCTTGGTTCGGTGCGTGCCTGGGTCCACGACCTGCCTTGGCTGGTGCAGTTGGTGGCGGTGATGTTCCTGACCGATCTTGCCCAATATTGGGTGCACCGGGCCTTCCACCGCATCCCCTTTCTGTGGAATTTCCATGCCGTGCATCATTCAGCCAAGTCGATGGACTGGATTGCCGGCGCGCGGATGCATTTCCTGGAAATCATCGTGCTGCGCAGCCTGACCGCCACGCCGATGTTCGTTCTGGGGTTCGATGAATCTGCGATCCAGACCTATATCCTGATCGTCTACGTCTATTCATCTTTCATCCATTCCAACATCGGAACCAGTTTTGGCCCGGCCGAAAAACTGCTGGTGTCGCCGCGCTATCATCACTGGCATCACGGCCTCGAGAAAGAGGCGATCGACGTCAACTTCGCCATCCATTTCCCGCTGCTCGACCGGCTGTTYGGCACCTACCATCTGCCGGAGGGACGGTGGCCGAAGGGCTATGGCATTCATGGCCACCCCGTGCCGAAAGGATATTGGCGGCAATTCCTCTACCCCTTCCGGCGCGGCTAAGGCGTTCACAGGTTTCGCGGAACAGGCGAGCAGCTCCATCTCCAGCACGCCCGTCGCATCCAGCAGAAATTTCGGTTATAGGCCGCTGCCATGACCGACAGACTCTACAGCGACCCAGACCTCGTCCAGTTCTACGATATCGAGAACACAGGCGGCGACGATTTCAATTATTGTGTCGGTTTCGCCGGCAATGCCCGCTCGGTTCTTGATCTCGGCTGCGGCACCGGGCAGCTGGCCGCAGCGCTCAGCCAAGGCCGTAGCGTCACCGGCGTCGATCCGGCATCGCCGATGCTCGATGTCGGGCGCGGCAGGCCTAATGGAGATAAGGTCGACTGGGTTGAGGGAGACGCGCGAACAGTTCGGCTCGGCCGACGCTTCGATCTGGTGTTGCTGACCGGGCATGCCTTCCAGGTGTTTCTGACGGCCGAGGATCAGTCAGCTGTGCTGCGCACCATCGCCGAACATCTTGCAGCGGATGGCCGCTTCATTTTCGACAGCCGAAATCCCGTTGCGAAGGAATGGCTGGAATGGACGCCGCAGCGCTCCGAAAGGATCGTGTTGCATCCCCACCTTGGCGCGGTGAAATCCTGGAACGACGTTGAGCGCGATGCCGTGACCGGCATCGTCACCTACTCGACGTTCTATGAAATTCCAGGTGGCAACGCGGTTCTGAGCGCCGAATCGAAGATCGCGTTCCCGGCAAGGGAAGATCTTGCCGGGATGCTCGGCGAGGCCGGCCTGCTGGTCGAGCAATGGCTCGGCAATTGGCACGGCGAACCTTACGTCGATAGCGCGCCGGAAATCATTCCGATCGGCAGGTTGCGCTGATCCGGCAGCCCGACCGGGTGTATCTCACGCCGTCTTGGCGATCACCGTTTCGCTGAGCCATGTGCCGATCTTGGCGCCGAGGCGATCGGGCGAAACCGGCTTCGGCAGATAGTCATCCATGCCGGCCTCGATGCACTTGTCGCGATCGCCCTTCAGCGCATGCGCGGTGACGCCGATGATCGGGATGTGGCCGCCCGATGAGGCCTCGATCGCCCGGATGGCGCGGGTTGCCTCGTAGCCGTTCATCTCCGGCATCGAGACGTCCATCAGGATCAGTTTCGGATGCAGCGACCGGTACATCTCGACCGCCGTCCGGCCATTGCCGGCAATGCGGTAGCTCAGGCCGAGCCCATTGAGGATCTGGCCGAACACCAGCTGGTTCACGTCGTTGTCCTCGGCGATGAGGATGTCGATCGGGCCGTTGGGCGTGGCGGTCGATTCCGGTGCGGTCGCGACCGGTATTGCGGGGCCACGGATGACGGTGAAGGCCGGCGGTGCCGGCTGCGGCATCGGCTGGACCGGCTCGCGGACGAAATGCGCCTTGCCGACCTGTGAGCGGGCCTTCTGGATGACCGAGATGACCGTGCCGAGCAGGACCGCCGAGCGCGCCGGCTTGGTCAGATGCGCTGATATGCCGAAGTCGATGATCATCTTGCCGAAATCGACCTGGTCGACCGAGGTCAGGATGACGATCGGGATGGCCGACAGCCGGCTGTCGGCGGCGATGGCCCGGGCGACATCGGCGCCGTTCATGCCRGGCATCTGGTAGTCGAGGATGATGCAGTCGACGCTGGCGCCCAACTGGCAGGCGCGATCGAGGAAGGCCAGCCCCATGGCGCCGCTTTCAGCCGCAGCGCAGTCGAAGCTCCAGCTCCTGAGCTGCTCGAGCAGGATCTCGCGGTTGACCGGATTGTCGTCGATGACCAGCACGCGCGCGCCGGTGACGTCGACCGGCACGATCGCGTCGCGCGCCTCGGCATGGTGCACGGGCAGCGGCACTCCGAACCAGAAGACGGAGCCGCGTCCGATYTCGCTYTCGACRCCGATCTTGCCRSCCATCARATCAACRAGGCGGGCGGCGATGGCRAGGCCAAGGCCRGTGCCTTCGTGGCGGCGSGTSGASGARCCRTCGACCTGSGCGAATTTYTCGAACACGTTCTGCARYTTYTCGGCCGGAATGCCGATGCCGGTGTCTTCGACGCGCAACTTGAGCTGGACGACGCCGTTGACGGTTTCGCCGCCGACATCGATCAGCACATGGCCCTTCTCGGTGAACTTCACCGCGTTGCCGACCAGATTTGTGACGATCTGCCGGAAGCGGCCGGCGTCGCCGATGACATGGGCCGGCAGGCGCGGATCCACACGCACGATCAGTTCGAGGTTTTTTTCGGCGACACGCGCCGAGACCAGCGTCGCCACATCCTCGACCGCTTCGGTAAGGCGGAAAGGGGCAGGGTCCAGCRTCARCTGKCCGGCATTGATCTTGGAGAAATCGAGGATGTCGTTGATGATGGTGAGCAGCGCATTGCCGGATTTGACGATGACKTCGGTGAAGGTCTTCTGGCGYGGGGTCAATTCGGTCTTGGCCAGGAGTTCGGCCATGCCGAGCACGCCGTTCATTGGCGTGCGGATCTCGTGGCTCATATTGGCCAGGAATTCAGACTTGGCGCGGTCGGCGGCCTCGGCCTTGAACAGGGATTCGGCCGATTGGGCAAAGGCGTGGCGGATCGCCTGTTCCATCGGTCGGAAGACCCAGAAAGCGACGATGGCCAGGACAGCGAACAACAGGCCGCTCGCCCACAGCAGCAACCGGTCGCTGGAGGCGTCGGCCAAATGGCGCTCGTCGTCCATGGCGGTGCGGACGCGGACCAGCATCGGCTGGACGAACAGGTCGTTCTGGTTGCGGATTTCCCGATAGCTCCATTCATCGGCCTTCTGCGCCACCGACATCAGGTTGAAGTTGCGCACCATGTCGTGCGCCGACCAGAACAGGTCGCCGTTCACCGATGCGGTTTCGAGTTCGCTGATGGTCTGGGCCGACAGGCGTGAGCGTATCGCGGCGAACTGGGCGGTCAGYGTGTCGATCTCGCCGGTCAGGCGTTCGGAATGGTCGCGCGCCGAAGCGGTCAGCGCGTCGCGCGTTTCGTTGCGCCAGGCGGATCCGGTTGTCTCGGCAAAGCTGGTCGCGTTGCGCAGGTCGCGGGTGAAGACGACGAGGTTGCTGCTCAGCGCATCGATCTCATGACGGAAGGAATTGACACGGTTGAGCGCAACCATGACGGCCGTGGAAGCCAGCGCGAAAATCAGCAATCCTGAAAGATAGCGAATCCGGACAAACCGGATGAAGGAAGAATATTCCGGCATGCGCAACCCCAACACATACGCATTATTTTAACGACCGGGATTACGCTTCATTTACATTAAGATTTCGTTCGCCCGACCGGCTTGTTGGTTTGCAGCAAGCCAATGCAATGTTCCGGCGGACACAGTCATCCGCCGGCCAGGGGGAACTCGTTGGCGATCGTGACGTGATGGTGGATGCGGCCCTCGAAGTATCTGGTCAGAACGGCCTCGGTCGCGGCGCGCGATTCAGCGCGGACGGGGCTGGCAAGGGCCGCGTCGACGGCCGCCATGTCGCGATAGTTGATCGCCAGGATCAACGGGAATTCCGGCGCGCCGTCGTCACGCTTTTCGGCGAAGCTGACGCGCACGTCGAGCGCGCCGGGGAACGCCTTCCACTTTGGCAGCACGGTGTCGAGGACAGCCTGGCGGAATGCCGGGGTCTCACCGTCCTTCACCTTGCCTTCAAACAACGCATAGCGCGTGATCATGTCTCGTTCTCCTGGTCGTTGTTGCGTTGGAAGAATTCCATCAATGCGGCCTGATCCTCGCCGCCCAGCCCGGCCGCCGTCAGCAGCCGGTGTATTTCGGCGCAGACGGCCGTCAGCGGCATCGCCGTGTGTGTGCGCCGCGCCAGATCCTGTGCGGCGTTGAGATCCTTGACCATGTTGTCGATGCGGCCCGTGCGCCGGTAGTCGCGAGTGGCGAAACGGGGCAGATATTCCTGCAGGATGGCGCTGTCGGCGCGGCCGCCTTTCAGGGCCTGCGGGATCTTCAGCACGTCGACGCCGGCGTCGATCGCCAGCCGCGTCGCTTCCGCCACGGCCATGAAATTCAGCGCGCACAGCACCTGGTTGACCAGCTTGGTCGTCTGGCCGGCGCCGGCCGGTCCCATATGGGTGTAGTTGGCCGACACGTGGCGCAGCACCTCGTGCGCGTCGGCGACGTCCTGCGTTTCGCCGCCGGCCATCAGTGTCAATTCCCCGGTCGATGCTTTCGGCGCGCCGCCGGAGAGCGGACTGTCGACCCAGCGCAGCCCTTTCTCACTTGCGTCGGCCGCCAGCTGGCGAGTGGCGTCGGGGTCGATGGACGACATGTCTATGATCAGCGTGCCGGGCTTCGCCCCGGCAGCCACGCCGCCCTCGCCGAACACCGCGCGGCGCACGATCGCCGCTGAATTGAGGCTGAGGATGACGCAGTCGGCAGCGCCGGCGGCCGCGGCCGCAGTCACCGCAGCCGCGGCGCCCTTGGCGACCAACGCCGCCACCTTGGCTTTGTCGAGATCGAACACCAACAGGCGATTGCCGGTGGCGAGCAGGCGCTCGCCGATCGCCCCGCCCATGGCGCCGGCGCCGATCAGTGCGATGGTCTTGGTCATGACGGTGGAACCCCGATCCTGGCTGTTATGTCGGCAACAATCCGGTCGAGCGGCGCGTCAATCGCTATGGCGATCGCGTTCTCGTCCTTTCCCGGCACCTCCAATGTCGCGAACTGGCTGTCGAGCAGGCTTGTCGGCATGAAGTGACTGGTGCGCTCGCGCATGCGCCGGGAAATCAGTTCGCGCGAACCGTCGAGATAGATGAACAGGACCGGTGCTCCGGCCCGTTCGATGATGAAATCGCGATAGGCCCGCTTCAGCGCCGAGCAGCCGACGATGGCCCGCGTGGTTCCCGGCTTCAGGATTTCGCCGACCCGCGCCAACCACGGCCACCTGTCGGCATCGATAAGCGGGATGCCGGCGCTCATCTTGGCGATGTTGGCGTCGGGATGCAGCAGGTCGCCGTCGACGTATTCCGCGCCGATCGCGCGGGCGAGTGCCTCGCCGATCGTTGTCTTGCCCGAACCGGCAACGCCCATGACGACCATGCGGCGCGACGGATCAGATTGAAGCTGTGATACCGCCATCGACATAGAGGATGTGCCCGTTGACAAAGGATGAGGCGTCGGAGGCCAGGAAGACACAGGCCCCCACCAATTCTTCGACCTTGCCCCAGCGGCCGGCCGGCGTGCGCTTTTCGAGCCATCCGCTGAATGCCGGGTCGGCGACCAATGCCGCATTGAGCGGCGTGTCGAAATAGCCGGGTGCGATGGCGTTGCATTGCAACCCATGTTTGGCCCAGTCGGTCGCCATGCCCTTGGTCAGGTTGCCGACCGCGCCTTTCGTCGCCGTGTAGGGGGCGATGCCCGGGCGGGCGAGCGCGGTCTGCACGCTGGCGATGTTAATGATCTTGCCGCGGCCGCGCCTGATCATGTGGCGCCCGACCGCTTGGCCGACATGAAAGACGCTGGCGATATTGGTCTGCAGCAGGCGCTCGAACGCATCGGCGGGAAAGTCCTCCAGCGGCGTGCGGAACTGCATGCCGGCATTGTTCACCAGTATGTCGATCGGCCCACTGGTTAGCTCGAAAGCGTCGATGGCGGAGCGCACCGCGTCATGGTCGGTCGCGTCGAAGGCGAGTGTTCGCGCCTCTTGTATCCGCGCCGCAGCCTCGGCGAGCTTTGCCTCGTCGCGGCCATTGAGGATCACTTCTGCACCGGCTTCGGCCAGCCCCTTGGCCAGCGCAAAGCCGATGCCCTGGGAGGAGCCGGTAACGAGCGCCATGCGCCCGGTGAGATCGAATATATTGGACGACATTTTTCCGATTGCCTCTCGTCGCTGAGCGTCTTATGTTATCGATAACATCATCTGTCAAGTCAAGTGGAGCGAATACCGATGCAGCGGCCTCACATCCTTCAGGTTGGACCCTATCCCGCGTGGGATGAAGAGCCGCTCAACGAAGCCTTCACAGTGCATCGCTACTTCGCGGCCGACGACAAGGCGTCGTTCCTCGGCGAGGTCGGTCCGCTTGTGCGCGGCATCGCCACGCGCGGCGAGCTCGGTGCGAACCGCGCCATGATCGAGGCCTGCCCTTCGCTCGAGGTCGTTTCCGTCTACGGCGTCGGTTTCGACGCGGTCGATCTCGCGGCATGCCGGGAACGCGGCGTGCGCGTCACCAACACGCCGGACGTGCTGACCAATGACGTCGCCGATCTCGGCATCGCCATGATGCTGTGCCTGTCGCGCGGCATGATCGGCGCCGAACGCTGGGTGCGCGACGGCAGCTGGGCCGCGAAGGGGCTCTACCCGCTCAAGCGCCGCGTCTGGGGCCGGCGTGCCGGCGTGCTCGGCCTCGGCCGTATCGGCTACGAGGTGGCCAAGCGTCTCGCCGGCTTCGGCATGGACATCGCCTACAGCGACGTCGCGGCGAAGGACTTCGCCTCGGATTGGACGTTCGTCGCCGATCCGGTCGAGTTGGCCAGGCGTTCGGACTTCCTGTTCGTGACGCTTGCCGCTTCGGCCGCGACGCGCCACATCGTCAACAAGGATGTGATCGCCGCGCTCGGCGAGGACGGCATGCTGATCAACATCTCGCGCGCTTCCAACATCGACGAGGAGGCGCTGCTCGATGCGCTCGAGAAGAAGGTGCTTGGCACCGCCGCGCTCGATGTTTTCGAAGGCGAGCCGAAGCTCAATGAGCGCTTCCTGGCGCTCGACAATGTGCTGCTGCAGCCGCACCATGCATCCGGCACCGTCGAAACGCGCAAGGCTATGGGCAAGCTTGTGCGCGACAACCTTGCCGCCCATTTCGCCGGCCAGCCGCTGCTTTCGCCGGTGCTTTAGCCTTGTCTTACTCAGATCCGAACGGAAAACCGTCATACACTTTTCCTGGAATTGCCCGAGGAGTTCGCTAACCATGAAGTCGATCGTCATCCACGCCGCCAAGGACCTGCGCATCGAGGACCGGCCGGTCGAGGCGCCGGGCCAGGGTCAAGTGCTGCTGCGGCTGGCCACCGGCGGCATCTGTGGCAGCGACCTGCATTACTACAATCACGGCGGCTTCGGTACGGTGCGGCTGAAGGAGCCGATGATCCTCGGCCATGAGGTCTCCGGCGTCATTGAGAAGGTCGGTCCCGGCGTCGACGGGCTGCAGCCCGGTCAGCTGGTCGCGGTCTCGCCGTCGCGGCCCTGTTACAGCTGCCGATACTGCCGGGAAGGGATGCACAACCAGTGCCTCAACATGCGCTTCTATGGCAGCGCCATGCCGTTCCCTCATATCCAGGGCGCGTTCCGTGAAATGCTGGTGGCGGACGCGCTGCAATGCGTGCCGGCGGACGGGTTGAGCGCTGGCGAGGCGGCGATGGCCGAGCCGTTGGCGGTCTGTCTCCACGCGACGCGCAGGGCTGGTGAGATGCTCGGCAAGCGCGTTCTGGTGACCGGCTGCGGGCCGATCGGCCTGTTGTCGATCCTCTGCGCGCGGCGCGCCGGAGCCGCCGAAATCGTCGCCGTCGACATCACCGATTTTACCCTGTCCATGGCCATGCGTGCGGGCGCCGACAGGACGATCAACACACGAACCGATCCAGACGGGCTGGCACCCTATCTCGCCGACAAGGGGACGTTCGACATCCTCTATGAATGCTCGGGCGCGGCGGCGGCGCTGGCGCAAGGCATCGCTGCGCTGCGCCCGCGCGGCACCATAGTTCAGCTCGGCCTCGGCGGCGCCGAGATGGCACTGCCGATGTCGGCAGTCACCACCAAGGAACTGTCCATCAACGGGTCGTTCCGCTTCCATCCTGAATTCGCCGTGGGTGTCGAGTTGATGCGCAAGGGGCTCATCGACGTAAAGCCTCTGATCACCCACACCGTAGCATTCGCCGAGGCGCTGTCCGGCTTCGAAATCGCCAACGACCGCAGCCAGGCGATGAAAGTTCAGATCGCCTTCGCGTGAGTCACGGCGGTGCGTTGCATTCCGTCGTGATATCGATAACGTACGGCCATGCAGCCTTCGCCAAAACGGCCCACCATGGCCGATGTCGCCAGTCGCGCCAACGTCTCGACGATGACCGTGTCGCGCGCCTTCAAGCGCGATACCTCGGTCAGCGCCGACACGCGCGACCGCATCATGCGGGCAGCGGAAGAGCTCGGCTATGTCTTCGACAGCATCGCCGCCAATTTGTCGTCGCGCCGGTCCGGTTTCGTCGCGGTGACGATACCTTCCATCAACAACGCCAATTTCGCTGATACGCTACGCGGTATGACCGAGGGTCTGCGCGACAGCGGATTGGAAATCCTGCTCGGCTTCACCGACTACAATGTCGAGGAGGAGGAGCGCCTTGTCGGCCAGTTGCTGCGGCGGCGGCCGGAAGCGATCATCGTCACCGGCGGCCGGCATACGCCGCGCTGCCGCAAGATGCTCGAGAATGCCGGTGTCCCGGTCGTCGAGACCTGGGACCTGCCGGATGATCCGATCGGTCATGTCGTCGGCTTCTCCAACGCCGAAGCCGGGCGGCTGATGGTCGATCATTTCGTCGCGCGCGGTTACTCGAGGCTTGGCTTTATCGGTGGCGACACATCGCGCGACACGCGTGGTCTCGATCGCCGGCGTGGTTTCGTCGCGGCACTGCAGGACCGCGGCCTCGACGCCTCGCGCATTATCGCCTCCGGCGTGCCGCCGATATCGATGCGCGAGGGCGCCACCGCCATGGTCGAGATGATCTCGCGCTGGCCGGACACGCAGGCGGTGATGTGCGTGTCGGATCTTTCGGCTTTCGGTGCGCTTATGGAATGCGTGCGGCGCGGCATCCGTGTCCCCGAGGACGTCGCGATCGCTGGCTTCGGCGCCTATGACCTCGCTGAGCAGTCGGTGCCATCGATCACCACGATCGATGTCGACGCGCATGAGATAGGCATCCGTGTCGCCGAACTCGTGCTCGACCTGCTCAATGGGCGCCATGCGCCTGACGACCGGGTGATCGTCGGCATGACGCCGAAGGTGATCGCGCGCCACACCGCTTGAGCTTCGGCGAAAACATAACGGCCGGCGGGATGACCGCCGGCCGTTGACTGCGTGTTGGGACGGGTGACGCCGTCGGCGCCTATTTGCCCCAGATCTTCTTGTACGCGTCGCGGTAGCCGTTGCCGGGGTCGAAGGCATTGTTGGGACCGCCGTCAAACTCGACATTGTCCGCCGTCACGACGTGCAGTGGTGACAGATAGCCGGACCATTTTTCGCCGGCGATGGCGCGGTTGAGCTCATCGACCAGTTGCCAACCCTGCAGGTTGAGCGGCTCGGCGACTGTGACCTTCTGGAACTGGCCGGCACGGATGCGCTGATAGGCCGATTCCGAGCCATCACCGGCGGCGACATTGATCGGCGCGTCGGTGCCCGACTTGCCGGCCGCCGCCAGCGACGGGCCCATGAAGTCGAAATAGAGGTCGTTGATGGCTAGCGAGTGCGTCCACTGGTCGCCGTATTTCTGCAGCAGCGAGGTGGTAAGCTGCGGCATACGCTGCGAGGTCTCGGCGATCGGCGTGTCGACATATTCGAGCACCTTGCCGCCCAGCCGCTCGATCTCCGCCTTCATCTTGTCGGCCTTGGCGATGGCGATGGCGTAGGTCGAATCGGTGAAGATGATGACGCCGGGCTTGCCTTTGGCATCGGCATAGGCCCAGTCGGCCGCAGCGGTGGACACCTGCATCGCGTCGGTCGAGACGTTGGCGAAGACGCCGTTCTTTTCGTCGGGGCCGATCACCGGTCCGGCATGCCAGGAAACCAGCGGAATGCCGGCCGCCTTCGCCTGTTCCAGGGCCGGCGCCTGCTCGACCGCGTCGAAGCCGTTGATGACGATGCCATTCGGCTTTAGCGCCATGGCTTGGCCGAAGGCGGCGGTGCGGCCGCCGATCGATCCGGCGCCGTCGATCACCTTGACTTCCCAGCCGATCGCCTTAGCCGCCTCCTGGACACCGTTGGTGACGCCGAGAATGCCACCATTCTTGAGGTCGCCGGCGAGCACCACGATCGTCTTGCCCGGCTGTGCCTTCGGCCCGGTGGTCGGGCCGTCCCAAGTGGTGACCTTCTGGGCGTATTTCTGCACGACCGCCATGGCGTCGGCCATGGCGTCGGCGCGAGCCTGGCCGGCAAACAGGCCCGGCGCGGCGATGGTCATCGCGAGTAGGGCGATGGACGATTTCAAGAATGTTCTGCGTTGCATGGTGGTACCTCCCTTGGTTTCAAAAATTCGTGGCCTTCCGGCCGAGCGTCAGCGTCATGTCACCGTGCCGAGATGTCCTGCCACCGGACCCGACCCGGCTGGATGCGCGTTGACATAGATGGAATAGAGCGACGTCTGCGCGGTGATGTAGAGCCGGTTCCGACTCGGGCCGCCGAAGCAGACGTTGGAGACAAATTCCGGAACCAGGATGCGGCCGATCAGCGTACCGTCCGGCGAGTAGACGCGGACCGAATCGGCGCTGGAGGCCCAGATGTTGCCGTCTCGATCAACGCGGAAACCGTCGAAGATGCCTGCTTCGCATTCGGCAAAGATGCCGCGTGCCTGGGTCGAACTGCCGTCGGCCGCGACATCATAGGCCCTGATGGCGCGCGGCAGGCCGGGCACATGGCTCTCGCCACTGTCGGAGATATAGAGGATCTTTTCATCAGGTGAGAAAGCCAGACCGTTGGGCTGGACGAGATCGGTGACGATCGCGGTGGCCTCGCCGGCGGCTTCGTCGAACCGGTAGACATAGGATCCGCCGATCTCCGGCCTGGAGATCGTGCCTTCATAGTAGCCCTCGATGCCGTAGACTGGATCGGTGAACCAGACCGTCCCGTCGGATTTGACGACCACGTCGTTAGGCGAATTGAGCCGCTTGCCCTTGACGGTCTCGACGAGGGTGCGCCAGCGCCCATCATGCTCGAGCCGGGAGATGCGCCGTCCACCTTGCTCGCAGGCGACGACGCGGCCTTCGCGATCAAGTGTGTGGCCGTTCTGGTTGTTGCAATGCGTCTGGAAGACGCTGACGGAACCGTCGCCTTCGTCATAACGCAGCAGCCGGTCGTTGGGGATATCCGACCACAGCAGATGCCTTGCGGCCGGGACATAGACCGGTCCTTCCGCCCAGCGGCTGCCGGTCCACAACCGTTCGAGCCTGGCATGCCAGATCGTCAGCTTGCGGAACCGATCGTCCAGAATCTCGTAGTCGCTCATGCAATGGTATCCCAGATACCTATGGAGAGCCGGCGATCCCGATGATCGCCGGTCCCGTGGGTTGCGATCAGGCAACGCCCCAGATCTTCTTGTACTCGTCCCGGTAGCCATTATCGGGATCGAAGACATTCTTTGGGCCGCCGTCGAACTCGATGTTCTCCTTGGCCACGACATGCAGCGGCGTGACATAGCCGGACCATTTCTCGCCGGCGAAAGCCCGGTTCATCTCGTCGATCAACTGCCAGCCTTGCAGACTGAGCGGCTCGGCGACGGTCACCGCCTGGTACTGGCCGGTGCGGATGCGTTGATAGGCCGATTCCGACCCATCGCCAGCCGCTACCGACTTAGGGGCGCCGTCGCCGGGAACTCCCGCCGAGGCGAGAGCCGGCCCCATGAAATCATAGTAGATATCGTTGATCGCCAGTGAATGCGTCCATTGGGCGCCGAAGCGCTGCAGCAGCGACACTGTCAGCTGACCCATACGATTGGAAACATCGGCAATGGGCGTGTCCTCGTAGGAAAGCACCGTGCCGCCTAGCTTCTCGATCAGCGCCTTCATCTTCTCGGATTTGGCGACCGCGAAGGTGTAGTTGCTGTCGGTGAAGATCACCACGCCCGGCTTGCCGCCGGCGTCGAGATAGGCCCACATTGCCGCGGCGGTCGGCACGCCAGACGGATCGGTGGTGACGTTGACCTTGATGCCGGTGCCTTCGATCGGCCCGATAACCGGTAGAGAATGCCACGAGATCAGCTGGATGCCAACCTTGTCGGCCTGCTCGAGTCCGGGCTTCTGCTCGGTCGGGTCGAGGCCGACGACCAGGATGCCGTCAGGCTTGAGCGTGATGGCCTGGTCAAGGGCGGCGGTGCGGCCCGAGACCGTGCCGACGCCGTCAAGCACGCGGATATCCCAGCCGATAACCTTGGCGGCCTCGCTGGCGGCGTCTATGGTGCCGCGCACGCCGCCATTCTTCAAATCGTTGGCCACGATGGCGATGATCTTACCCTTGGTGGCCTTTGGACCGGTGGTCGGCCCATCCCACTTGTCCTGCCGCGATGCATATTTGGCGATGATGGCCTTGGCGTCATCCATCGAATCCGCCAGCGCGATCCGGGTAAAGACCGGCAGCGAAACGCCAAGCGCTGCGGCCTGTAAAAGAAACTGCCTGCGATCCATTGTTATTTTCCTCCCAATTGGTTGCCTTCCGGTCACTTCGCGGCTTGTGCAACAGTCTTGATCTTGGCTCTCTGGGCGGCGCCGCGCTTGCGCTGGGCGTAGCCGGCAATGCCGATGGCAACGAGCAGCGTCACGCCGTTGAACAGAGGCTCGACGAAGAACGAGCCGCCAAATTGCTGGATGCCGGAAATGCCGACTGCAAGGATGATGACGCCCGTCATCGTGCCCCAGACATTGACGCGCCCGGGCTTGATGGTGGTCGAGCCGAGAAAGGCGCCGACCAGAGCGGGCAGGAGATATTCGAGCCCGACACTGGCCTGGCCGATGCGCAGCTTGGAGGCGAGCAGCACCCCTGTCAGCGCCGTCAGAAAACCCGATGAGACGAAGGCGCCGATGACGAAGCGGCGCACTGGAATGCCGTTGAGGGCGGCGGCCTTGGGATTGGCGCCGATGGCATAGATGTAGCGGCCGATCGGCAGATACTCGAGGATGATCCACAGCGCGACGGCGATGCCCAGAACGTAGAGGCCGGTGATCGGCAGCCCGAACACCATGGTGCCGTTGAGCGCGTAGAAGCCGTTGGGCAGCACSCCGACMACCTGSCGGCCGCCMGTGTGCCAAAGCGCCAGCGCATAGAGCACGGTGCCGGTGCCGAGCGTGGCGATGAAAGAATCGATGCGGGCGACTTCGACCAGCAGTCCGTTGAGGAAGCCTGTCGCGGCGCCGAGAAGCAGCACGATCATCACCGCCAGCGGCCACGGAATGCCGAACATGGTCTGCAGGCTAATGGCCAGGATATGCCACAGCACGATGCCGTAGCCGACGGTGAGGTCGATGCGACCGGACGCCATCGGGATCATCGCCGCCAGCGACAGGAGCGCAATGATCGCCTTGTCGGAGATGATCGAGCGCAAATTGAGCAGTGTTGGAAACGTGTTGGGTAGCAGGATCGAAAACAAAACGATCAAAAGCACGGTCAGGATCACCAACCCATAGACCGGCAGCAGCCGGATGATCTTCTGCCCGGGGGACAGATTTGCCATCTCACCGCGGGTCGGTTCGAGTGCACTGGATTCGATCGATTGCATGGGCTCGCTCCCAGAAAAAATCAGGCGGCTTCGGAAGCCGATGCCGCGGTGATCACGGCGGATGTGGTGAGGTCGTCGCCGATGAGTTCACGCACGATTCGTCCGCGCGAAAACACCAAGGCACGGTGGCAGATATGGGCGATCTCCTCGAAATCGGTCGACACGACGACGACGGCGAGACCGGCTTCGAGCGCATGGCCGATCAGACGGTAGATCTCGGCCTTGGCGCCGACATCGACGCCGGCGGTCGGATCCTCGGCGATCAGCAAGGTGCGGCCGGTGTGGAGCCAGCGCCCGACGACGACCTTCTGCTGGTTGCCACCTGACAAAGCCTCGATCGGCAGGTTGGGATCGTTGGGGCGCAGCCCGACCGAGCCGCCAATCACTTGCGCCAGCGCGGCCTCCTTGTGTGGCGCCAGGAAGGAGAACAGGCCTCGCTTGCCGGCACCGGGATTGAGGAAGCTGTTTTCGCGGATCGAAAGGGAGCCCGCGATCGATTCTTCGGTCCGGTCACGTGCGATCAGACCGACGCCGGACGACATCGCAGCGATCGGGCTCGACAGATCTGGCGTCATATCGTTGATCGTCACCGAACCTGAAA
Organism: Mesorhizobium sp. P3_A9; assembly: GCF_056402975.1. Classification (NCBI taxonomy): domain Bacteria; kingdom Pseudomonadati; phylum Pseudomonadota; class Alphaproteobacteria; order Hyphomicrobiales; family Phyllobacteriaceae; genus Mesorhizobium; species Mesorhizobium sp. P3_A9. Next base: position 47,880 of record NZ_JBFUGJ010000015.1, read on the forward strand.
ATGCCTGGCAGCCGAACAGGGCGCGACCGATCATTTCCTGCCCGGCGCCGCGCAGCCCGACCAGGCCGAGCAGTTCACCTTTGCGCACGTCGAAAGACACCGGACCGGCGCCGGCGCAGATCAGGTCGCGGACAGCGCAGATCGTCTTGCCGACCTCGGTCTGCGCCTTGGTGAAAACCTGGCTTACCGGGCGGCCGACGATCATCTCGACGAGTTCGTCCGGCTTGGTGTCGGCGACCTTCTTCTGGCCGATAAGCTTGCCGTCGCGCAGCACGGCGACGCGGTCGGCGATGCGGAAAATCTCGTCGAGGCGGTGCGAGACATAGATCATGCCGACACCGCGCTGCTTGAGCGGGCGGATTGCATCGAACAGGCGGTCGACTTCGTCGGCCGGAAGGCTGGCGGTCGGTTCGTCAAGCACCAGCACATCGGCTTCGGTGGCGAGCGCGCGGGCGATGGCGACCAGCGACTTTTCGGTGCGAGTCAGATCCTGAACGCGCGTCGTTGGGTCGAAGTCACAGCCGACCAGCTTCAGCGCCTCGCGCGCCCGCTCCTCGGTGGAACGCCAGTCGATCAGGCCTGAGCGCAGCGAAAACCCCTGGGCGAGGCCAACATTCTCGCCGACGGTCATCCATTCGATCAGACCGAGATCCTGGTGGATGAAGGCAACGGACTGACGCTGGTTCGGCTGCGGCGGGCGATGGTGATAGGGCTCGCCGCGAAACAGAATGCGGCCGCCATCCGGC